>JAKLEF010000069.1 GCA_022703195.1 Candidatus Fermentibacterota bacterium
CCGTCCGCGTACCCTGGCGATCCCGGCGGTCTGCGCGCTGAATCTCCACTCCGCCCTGCTCCCCATGAACCGGGGGATGCTGCCGACCTTCTGGTCCCTCTTCTCGGAACCTCCCCGCGCCGGAGTGACTCTGCACCTCATGACCGCAGAGCTGGATGGAGGGGAGATCCTCCTCCAGAGGGAGATCCCGGTCTCCCGCCGGACGACCTCCCTCCATTCCCTGATACGCCGGTGCAAGCAGACCGGGGCGGAAATGGTCACCGAAGGACTCCTGATTGTCGCTGAAGGATCCTGGGATACCCGCCCGAATCCATCCGGGGAGGGATCGAGGAATGGATTCCCCACGAAGGCGGACGTCGCTGAGTTCAGGCGCAGGGGGGGGCGCATCTGGTGAGCGGCGCTTCCTCCTGTGGGATTTCACGCAGAATAGCCCTGAGCTTCGACGTGAAGTATGGATTCAGACGGGGACTCGTCCCATGAGAAGCGCTTCCTCCTGTGGGATTTCACGCAGAATAGCCCTGAGCTTCGACGTCGAGGAGTGGTTCCAGACTGCCGCGGTCTGCCCCCGCGCCTGCGAGCCGGGATCGTCATGCCGGCGCCGGAGATCTCCCCTCCTTGTGGACGGATTGATCGACACCCTGGCGCAGTACGGGGCCAGGGCCACCTTCTTCGTCCTGGGAAGCCTCCTCGAGGCGGAGCCTTCCATCGGACAGGCCGTGACGGGATCCGGGAACGAGCTGGCCTGCCACGGATGGAGCCACGGGAGCCTTCTCGCGATGGACCGGGAAGCCTTCAGGGCGGACATCGGGAGGTGCCTCGGGACATGGTCGAGGCTGTCGCTGCCTCCCCCGCGGGGTTACCGGGCTCCCAGCTTCAGCGTCACCGAACGGAACTCCTCCTGGGTCGCCGAAGAGCTGTCGGCAGCAGGCTTCCTCTACGACAGCAGCGTCTTTCCCATCCCCTGGATCCGATACGGCATCCCTGCCGCTCCCCTTATACCGTACCGGCTCGAAGGTGGCGCACTGCTCGAACTGCCCCTTGCTGCAGTGCCCGTTTCCGGGTTGAGGATTCCGGCGGCCGGAGGGGCATGGATGCGCTTCATGCCGATTCGTGTGCATCACCGGCTCCTGAGGCGGGCTTGTGCTGCCGGAAGGACGCCGGTGCTCTACGCCCATCCCTGGGAATTCGACATCCCCTTCGACGGTGAGGCGGGATTCCCCTGGATCGTCAGACTCAGGCAGGGCCGGGGCAGCGGTGCGAGGATGCAGAGTGCCTTCTCGAGGCTGCTCGGGAGCTTCGATTCCATCACGCTGGCGGAGCTGTGCACGGAGTCGTCGCGGGGGACGGATACCCCGTAACGGGAACCGCCGGACGCTTGGTCCGGCGGTGTCCGAAGGCTCGTGCGGCGAACCGGCTAGGGGGCTTCGATCGCCTCCACCGGGCAGACCGAGGCGCAGGCGCCGCAGTCGATGCACTTGCTGTCATCGATCTTGTACGGCTTGCCCTCGCTTATGGCCTCGACCGGGCACTCGTCCTTGCAGGTTCCGCACGCTATGCACTTGTCGCCTATCTTGTACGCCACGTCAGCTCCCTTCGTGTGGTGCGGCACTATAACGGCGCGCTCCGAACGCCGTCAACGCGGGGGGCTTGCGCTGGAATGCCGGAGGAAGGAAAATTGTGCATGCTATCACCCGGGAGGGGCGGTGAAGGACTACCTTGCCGAGACATGCTTCGAGAAGGGCTGGGAGAGCGTCGACCGCAACTTCAGAAAGCTCTCGAGGGCGGCGGGCACAGGCGATCCGGGATCGCCTGAACAGGTCGACGCAGACGAGATCTCGCACGAACTCGACCGCCTGTCCTCCCAGGTAGACCTGTTCGCCGATCTCTGGCTCCACTTCCACATGAGATACGAAGCCCTCGTCCACGAGTTCGACCTGGATGTGAAGGCGGAAACGCCTGCAGGCACGGGCAGGGCGGGTGTACGCAGGGGCGCGGGCAGGGGCTAGGGTTCCTTCAGCCTGTCTTCGAGCGCCTTCCGTCTCCTCTCGAAGTCCATCCACCGCTCCGCGAAGGCATCGACGGTCTCCTGGAGATCCACGAGCTCTCTCGCGAGGGCCTGCCTCGCCTCGAGACCCATGTCGCCCCTCTCCGACATCTCCAGGTCGAGCCTGAGCCTGGCCATGCGCTCGTTTATCTCCTCCCAGGCCATCCTGAAGAGATAGTCGGGCTGCGCGCCCTCTCGCCTGCCTCTCGGATCCTCCTCAGCCACCTATCATCTCCAGAATCCTCTCGAGATCCGAGAGAGACGAGTACTCCACGATCATGCTCCCCCGGCCCCCCCTGTCCCTTATCCTGACGCGTGCCGCGAGCCTGCGGGTCAGCTTCTCCTGGAGATCTGCAACCGCGAGTGCGACGGGCTTCTGCGCCTTCCGGGCCGCGGGCTGGCGGGAGGCTCTCCTCACGTGCTCCTCGAGCTGGCGCACCGACATGTCCCTGGAGACCGCCAGCGCAGCGGCGGTCTCGATTGTGCGGGCGTCGTGGAGGGCCAGCAGGGCCCTTCCGTGCCCCATGGCGAGCCTGCCGTCGCGAAGCATCGTCTTGACAGGGTCGGGGAGCTCGAGCAGCCTCATGAGATTGGAGACGGTCGAGCGGTCCAGCCCTGTCTGCCTGCCCATCTCCTCCTGGGTCAGGGAGAAGGTCGTAGAGAGCCTGCTGAAGGCCTCCGCCTTCTCGAGCGGCCCGAGATCCCTGCGCTGGATGTTCTCGACGAGCGCCCAGGCGAGCATCTGGGAGTCCGTCGCCTCCCTTATGACGGCAGGGACCTCCTTGAGCCCGGCCATACGCGCAGCCCGGAGACGCCTCTCCCCGGCGATCACCTGGAAGCGGAGACCCTGCTTCCTCAGAACCAGCGGCTGGAGGATCCCCTGCTCGCGGATCGAGTCGCTGAGCGAGCGGAGATCCGCCTCGTCCCACTCGCGTCTCGGCTGGTGGGGATTGGGTTCGATCCGGTCCACGTCGACCGAAGCCACCTGCCCGGGTTCCGCCGGATCGACTGACGGGAGAAGCGCCTCGAGCCCCCTGCCCAGGGCCCTCTTCCTCAACTGCGTCATGGCTGTTCACCGCCCGCCCTTGATATCCCGTGAGTGATCGGCATCATCTCGAAATGAGCTCCTCGGCGAGCTGCAGATAGCATCTCGCGCCGGGTGATTCGACGTCGTAGTGCAGGACTGGCTTGCCGAAGCTTGGTGCCTCGCTGAGACGGACGTTCCTGGGTATCCTGGTACCGAGGAGCATCTCGCTGAGATGGTCCTCCGCGTCCGCCTCAACCTCCCTGCTGAGCTTCAGGCGCCTGTCGTACATCGTGAGCAGGACCCCCTCCATGGTGATGGCGGGATTCCAGAGCTGACGGACTCTCCGGATCGTGTCGAGGAGGTGGGACAGGCCCTCGAGGGCATAATACTCGCTCTGGAGAGGGAGCAGCACCGAATCAGCGGCCACCAGCGCGTTGATCGTCAGCAGGCCGAGCGATGGAGGACAGTCTATCAGCACGAAGTCGAACCTGTCCATTTCGGGGACCCTCAGCCTGTCGCGGAGGAAGAACTCCCTGCCCTTCTGTGAGGCCAGGTCTATCTCAAGGCCGGCCAGATCCCTCGAACCCGGGATCGCCGACATCCCCTCGAACCCGGTCTCGACCACGGACCCGTCGAAGTCGGCGAGGCCCGCGAGGAGAGCATGAATGTTCTTCGGAGACGGTAGAGGCAGGCCCATGCCGCTGGTGGCGTTGGCCTGCGGATCGAGGTCCACGACGAGGACATCCTTCTCGAATGCGGCGAGGCTGGCTGCGAGATTGATCACGGTGGTGGTCTTTCCGACGCCGCCCTTCTGATTCGATACGGAGATGATCCTGCTCATGGAGTGGCCTTTCGGGTGCTTACGGCCTCGTACGGCCGCACGATCGGAATGCGATACTGCACAAGAACCCCCGGGCGGTCAAGCGGAGGGACGGGAAGAACCAGCGAACGAAAGCAGCCGGGCAGTGCAGATTCCCCGGGGGGCACCCTGACCGTGACGGAGCACGAATGACCGAGTTCTTCGAGGAGCCGGGCCAGCTCCCCGGCCGGCATGAGGGACCGGGCGGTGAACTGCGGGGCAGTCCCGGGCCAGTCCTCGAGCCTGCTCCTGATGACCGAGACATTCCCGAGGCCCAGCCTCCCGGCGGCATATTCGAGGAAGAGCGCCCTGTTCCTGCGCGGCTCGAGCAGGATCATCTCGAAACCGAGCATGGCGAGCACCATCCCCGGGAATCCGGCACCCGATCCGATGTCCGCCACGGGCTTCGATTGATCGAGCAGCAGGGAGAAGGCGGCAGACTCGAGAACGTGCCTCTCCCACAGACGTCCCGTCTCTCCTGGCCCGACCAGGTTCATCACCCGGTTCCTCTCCCGGATCATCTCCATGTAACTCCCGGCGGCCTCCCGGAACCCTTCCGGGAAACGGATGCCGAGAGGAGCCTCTCCAGCTGCCGGGATGTCAGGCACCGGTCTTCGTTCCACGTGGAACCATCCTCAGAACGCCGATCAGAAGGCCTTCCACGTCAGAAGGTCTCATGCCCGGGATGAGAGCGGCCTCCCCCATGTTCGCCGGGCGGGCCTTCTGGAGCCTCTCCCTCGATTCCCAGCTTATCCCGTCGATGCCGGAGAAGTCCTCCACGCACGAGAGATCGACCGATGACATCCTCTCCACCTCACGCATCCTGCCCTCGGCACGCCTCACGTGTCCCATGTATCTCTCGTCGAGTGCAGCTGTGAAGACGACGCCCGGGTCGAGCGCCGCCAGCCTCCCGCTCATCGCGCCGAGTGATCCCACGTCGAACTCGGTCACTCTGCACATGTCCGCCAGCAGCCTGCCTCCGGCACGCTCCGTATTCAGGACGGTCCGCGCCTCTTCGAGCTGCCGCTCCATCATCCTTAGCCTCGCTTCGTCACCGGGCCGTGACAGCCCCGATGAAACCGCCCGGGCGAGCAGCCTTGCCTCGGCATTGTCCTGTCTCAGGTGGAGCCGGTTCGAAGCCCTGGAGGAGAAGAGGCGGTAAGGCTCCTCCAGGTTGCTTCCGGCTATGTCCTCGATCATCACGCCAATGAACGACTCGCTTCCCTGCGGTCTGAAGCGACCGACGTCCCCCGCCGCGGAACCGGCGGCGCTTGCTCCCGCCACCAGTCCGAGGCCCGCTGCCTCTTCGTATCCAGATGTGCCGCAGACCTGGCCCGCAAGGAAGACATTGTCCGTTCCCGCCAGCCTCAGGTCCCTCCCGATGCATTCCCCCGGGAAGTACCCGTACTCCACGGCGTAGCCCCATGATGCGACAACAGCCCGTCCGCATCCGGGGAGCGACCTTATCATCTCGATCTGCGCGCTCCTCGGAAGGCTCGTTGACATGCCCCCTGCGTAGACCAGCCTTCCGCCCATGCCCATCGGTTCCAGGAACACGGGATGTTCGAGACGGTCCGGAAACCTTGCGGCCTTGTCCTCGAAGCTCGGGCAGTACCGCGGCCCTCTGCCGCCGATCGACCCGTCGAAGAGCGGCGATCCGTCGATGCCGGACCTCGCGGCGTCGATCGCGCGGCTCCCAGCCCTTGTAGTGAAGCAGACGGCCCTCCTGTCGCTGAATCGCGCACCACCCCGTGACGAGAACCGCCAGCATGCACCCTCCTCGACCTGCTGCTCGACGGCGTCGTAGTCTATCGATCCTGCCAGCAGCCTCGGTGGAGTCCCCGTCTTGAAGCGTTCCACGTGGAAACCTCTGCCGGAAGGTGCGCGCAGAGGCGATCCGAGGACTTGTCGCCGGCCCTTCCTCCGCTCCATCTCTCACGTCCCCGGAAAAGAACGGCTCCGAGAAACGTGCCGGCCGCGACGACGGCAGACCTGAAACAGATGGCGCCCCCCGCAGAGAGCACCGCCGACACCGCCCTGTCGCCCGCCCATCGGAACTGCTCCACCTCGCCCTCGACGACCTCGACTCCGGATGACCTGAGAGCCCTTCTCACGAAAGAGGAGTATGCTCTCCCGTCGCACTGGACACGGGGTCCCCAGACCGCCGGCCCCCTGCTCCTGTTGAGCATCCTGAACTGGACCGAGGCGAAATCGGCCGCTTCGCCCATCACACCGCCGAGCGCGTCTATCTCCCGTACAAGGGTGCCCTTCGCAACGCCTCCCACCGACGGGTTGCACGAGAGCATCCCTATCCTCGCGGCGTTCATCGTCACCATTGCGGTACGCGCACCCATCCTGGCGGCCGCCAGGGCCGCCTCGGCCCCTGCGTGACCGCCACCGATCACCAGGACATCGGTATCGGTCATTTCCCCACGCACATCCTGCCCAGGGCACGCTCCACCGCTATCCCTACTCCCTCTCCCCTGTCCATGCAGCAGTTCAGTTCCCTCAGCGCTTCTGCAACGCTCTCTGCCGCCAGCGCGAGCTCCCGGGCCGACAGTGCCCGAGATGCCTCATCGATCCTTGCTTCGATCGAGCCCGCGATCGTTGTGAGCAGGCCTCCGGGCCCGGCACCTGCGATCGCCTTACCGAGCTCGTCTATCCCCTCTCCCGTGACGGAGCTGACAGGGAGCCACTCTCCCCCGACCTCGTCGCACCTGCTGGCAACCCTGACGATCCTGCCCGCGGCTTCCGCGAGGCCCCGCCCCGGCTCCTCACCCGAACCCGGGCTCATCCAGACCACCACGTCCCCGGTGCCGATCATCCCGAGCGAGATCCGGAGAGCCTCGGCATCCGCCCCACCCGTCTCTCCATCCCTGAACCCGGGGGTATCGAACAGCTCCACCCGCCTTCCGCCGATCAGGGTGATGCAGGAGGCCCCGTCCCTTGTGGTTCCCGCCTCGTCGGACACCACCGCTCTCTCGGCGCCCGCCAGCCTGTTGAAGAGCGTCGACTTGCCGGAGTTGACCGGGCCTGCCAGAAAGACCCTCACCGGTCCCTCGGCCTTTTCCGAGCCCTCCCGGAACAGGCGTGCCCTTTGCAGCGCCTGCTCCAGGCACTCTTCCAGGTGGAGCCGGTGTTCGTCGATCTCGTCGGGGAACTCGACGGCGGCTTCTATCAGCTCCGCCGATCGTTCGAGGGACTCCGCCAGGCGCGTGCCAAGATCCCCGAGCGCGCCTCCCGCCCGGCCGTCTTCGCTGCCTCTCCCCCAGAGGGATGCGAGCCCGATCACTTCGAGCGGGGAGATCCTGCCGGAAAGATATGCACGCCTCGTGAACTCGCCGGGCAGCGACGGTCTCGCTCCGAGTGAGAGCATGCCCGCCAGCAGGCCGTCGACGATCTCCCGGGCTCCCGGGCAGACGACGTCGACCATCTCCTCGCCGGTGTAGCTCCTGCCGGACGGCCACGAGAAAGCCACGGCATCCGCGCCCTGCGCAGCACCCGGAATCGGGGCGACGGCCCTCCGCATCCCCGAGAGCCTGCCCTCTTCAAGATCGAGCAGCTCCTCGACTATCGCCGCACAGCCTTCGCCGCTCATCCTCAACAGCGCCAGCGCGGAATCCCCCGGGGGGGTGGCCAGGGCGGCTATCACCTCTCCGGGCAAGGCTCCCTCATCTCACTTCGCGCGCCTCTCCACCGCCTGTACGGCGGGTACGGCCTTGGCCTTGGGCACGAGCTTCTGTTCCGCAATCGACAGGATGTTGTTCACGAACCAGTAGAGGGAGAGTCCGGCCGGGAACTTCATGAAGAACCACGTCATCATCACGGGCATGATGTATGCCATGCTCTTCTGCGACGGGTCGGTCACCGAGGTCTTCTGCTGGTAGAACATCGCCGCGCCCATCAGCACGGGGAGAAGACCTATCCCGGGCATGCCCAGCACGCTGGTCCCGAACGGGATCAGGATCTCGGGCCTGGACAGGTCGGTGATCCAGAGGACGAATCCGGCTCCCCGCAGGTCCACCGAGTTCTCGAGCACGCGGTACAGCGCGAAGAAGATCGGCATCTGGAGTATGAGCGGCAGGCAGCCTCCCAGGGGGTTCACCCCGTTCTCCTTGTAGAGCTTCGACAGCTCCTGCCTCTGGCGCATGGGATCGTTCGCGTACTTCTTCTGCAGCTCGATCACCAGGGGCTGCATCGACTGCATCCTCTTCATCGACCGGCTGCTGTGTATCGAGAGCGGCATGAGGGCCAGCTTCATCACGACCGACAGGATCACTATGCGCACGCCCCAGTTCGACGCGAACGACAGCACGGTGGTGATGAAGAGATAGATCAGCTTCCCTATCCACCTGATGACCGGCCATCCGAAGTCGACGAGGTTGTCCGTGCGCGATCCGAGGGCGTGCAGCCTCCCGTAGTCCACGGGGCCGGCATATACCCTGATGTCGCCGCCCTCCAGCGTGACCCTCGGAGACTGGGCCGGATCGCTCGAGAACGCGTACCCGTCCCTGCGCGACCCATCGCAGGGCATCATCAGCACGGTGAAGTACCTCGACCTCGCGGCCGCCCAGAGCACCCTGCCGAGCGCCAGCTCCTCGTCGAGGCTGCCTGGCTTCTTCGACCTGCTCTTCTCGGCGAACCACGCCGCACTGAAGTACCTCGAGGGATCGGTGACGGTCTCGGTCGCGGGGATGGCTCCCTGGGTGACTGTGAATGCGTCCGCTCCGGTGTCCGTGATCTCGAAGACATAGCTCCCGGGATGGAACGTGTATGTGCGCTCCCGGCCGCCCTCCGCCGTCATCGTTATCTCGACGTCACCCGATGCGACGACGGCAGCGGGGCATCCGCACTCGAACTCCACAGGTCCGGCCTGTCCCACAGCCTCGAACCAGGGTTCGTTCACCAGTTCGATCGGCCCGTCTGCGCCTTCCGTTAGGTTGCGCCATGACGGCATGACCCACG
>JAKLEF010000007.1 GCA_022703195.1 Candidatus Fermentibacterota bacterium
GCATCTGTCCGCATACTCGGGCAGATCGTTCATCCTGATGTTGCTTGACGGGCACTTCGCGGCGCAGAGCCCGCACCTGTTGCACACCGCGGGATCGGCCGAGAGGGCGAGCCTCTTCCGCATCCAGGCGAACGGCCTGTCGGTCCCGAGATGCTTCGCCACGAAGTCGGGCAGCCCCCTGATCCTCCTCCACGAAGCCCTTTCGTCGCACAGGTCGGCGGCGAAGGAGGAGGCCTTCAGGAGGGCGGCCTCGCGCCGGGCGGCGTTGAAGCTCTCGTTCATGGACTTCACCATGAAGTTCGAGGGCATGACGAGGCGCCTGGCCCCGAGGGGCACGTAGCCCCTGGACTCGATCAGGGCGCGCATGGGACCCACCAGCCCCCAGGTCGACCCGCCCATGGTCACGAGGAGGAAGGCCCCCCTGCCGTTGCCGGGGCGGAGATTGCGCACGAAGCGCCATACCAGCGGATAGGTCGTGAAGGCCGCGGCCGGGCATGCGATGCCAACGGTGCCCGACGAGTACAGCGTGGCCGGGTCTGTGTCCTCGATCGCCCTGAGGTTGGTCTCTATCCCCCTGATGCCGAACTCGACGGCCATCCTGCCGGCGGCCAGAGCCGTGTTCCCCGTGCCGGAGAAGTAGCAAAGATCAACGGGTCCAGTGGGTTTCATGTCCTCGACTCTCTCCCTTGCATCGTCACACGGAAAGGAACATACACATACCGGAGGGATGTGAATACAATGGCGGAACGGGTCCTCCTTGCCATGAGCGGCGGCGTCGACTCGACGGCGGCCGCGATCCTGCTCCTGGACGGCGGTTACGAGGTCATCGGCGTCACGTTCGGGGTTGCCGGGGGAAGGGGGCTGCCGGCATGCGCCGCCGGTTCGGAGGACTCGGCCAGCGAAGCCCGCATATCCGCGGAAACGCTCGGCATCCCGCACTTCACAGCCGACCTGACCGATGCATTCGTCGCGGAAGTCCTCGAGCCGTTCCGGCAGGGCTATCTCGACGGCCTCACCCCCAATCCCTGCGTGGCATGCAACCGGCTCGTGAAGTTCGGCGCACTCCGGCGCTGGGCTTCGGAGAACGGGATCGGCTGCGATTGGTTCGCAACGGGCCACTACGCCGGGACAGGGACGGCCCGGGACGGAAAGCCCGCCCTGATCCGGGCCCTCGACCGGAGGAAGGACCAGTCGTACTTCCTCGCGATGGTGGAGAGGCAGATGCTCGCACGGACTCTGTTCCCGCTCTCGGGCATGACGAAGGGAAGGTCGGTGGCCCTCGTGCGCGCCTCGGGGCTTTCGCGGACCGCCGCCAGGGCCGAGAGCCAGGATTTCACGGGCGCCGGAGGGCTGCCCGCCCTGCTCGGGCCCGAGGCCTCGAGGCCCGGCGACCTGGTCGACTGCGCCGGCAACGTGCTCGGCAGGCACGATGGGTATGCGCTGCTGACGCCCGGGCAGAGGCACGGGCTCGATCTGGGGGGGCGCCGCGAGCCGCTGTACGTGATCCGTACCGATCCGGCTACGAGTACCGTGACAGTCGGTACTAGGGACGAGGCTATGTGCACTGCGCTCGAGGCCGGGCCGATGAACTGGCTGGCGTGGGACACGCCCCCGTCCGCGTTCGAGGCATCCGGGATGATCAGGAGCACTGGGGCGGCAGTGCCGGTCGGGGTGAGGTGCCTGGACCCGGGAGGCTCGGCGGTGGAGGCCGTCTTCGGCAGTCCTGTCTTCGCAGCCGCCCCCGGGCAGTACCTGGTCCTCTACTCCGGCGACATGGTGCTCGGGGCCGGGGTCATCCGCCGCTCGCGCTGACGGTGGCTACGGCTCCCCAGTCGGTTCTGCGGCCCTGTTGCGGCCTCCCTGAGCCGGCAGCCCGTCGGGGCCGGTCCTCCCCAGGAAGCGCAGGAGCGAGTCGAGGATCGTGAGGGGGTGCGGAGGGCAGCCGGGGATGTAGAGGTCCACCGGCAGGAGTCCGTCCACGCCGCCGGATGTCGCGGGCATCCCCCGGAAGAGCCCGCCCGATATCGCGCAGGCCCCTGTGACGATGACGATCCTCGGTTCGGGCACTGCATCGTATGTCGAGAGCAGGGCTTCGCGCATGTTCAGCGTCACCGGGCCGGTCACCAGCAGGCCGTCGGCGTGCCTGGGCGACGCGACGAACTGGATGCCGAACCTGCCCAGGTCCCATCCCACCGTGCCGAGGACGTTGGTGTCGGCCTCGCACGCGTTGCAGCCGCCGGCACTCACCTGGCGTAGCTTGAGCGACCTGCCGAAGACGGATGCGGCCTTCGCGTCGAAGACGTCGCGGGGGCCGGGCGCGGCGCCGGGCTTCACCATCAATCCCTCACGGTCCCTCGATGCGAGCCGGTGCTCGCGGGTGAAGCGTATCGCCCCGCGGGGGCAGGCTGTTTCGCAGGCTCCGCAGAAGACGCACCTTCCAATGTCGATCGAGACCGATCCTCCGCAGCGCGCAACGGCGCCGGCCGGGCAGGCGTCGATGCAGCGGGAGCAGCCGGAAGGGCATTCCGCCCCGTCGATGGCCGGCATCCCGGAATAGCGCCCGGGCAGGGCAGGGGGCGGTCCGGCCGGGTACCGGGTCGTCCTGTGCCCCTGGCGCAGCCTGGCCCTGATCATCCTCAGCATCCCGCGCCCTCCCTAGAGGTCATGCCCGCAGTACGACAGGTTGAAGCTCTTGTTGCAGAGGGGGAAGTCGGAGATCTGCCCGCCGCGCATGGCGCAGGCGAGGCCGAACCAGTTGTGGAACGACGGATCGACCGTCCTGGCCTCCAGGATCCCGCAGCGGTCGTCCGAGAGGATGACGTGGCAGATCTCGCCGCGCCAGCCTTCCGTGATGGAGACCGTGATCCTGTTGCGCGGGAGGTCCGCCGTCGGCGCCGACACTGGCCCTCCAGGCAGGCTGGCGAGCTGCTCGCGGACGAAGGCGGCCGATCTCTGGCACTCCATCCAGCGCACGAGGGCGCGCGAGAACACGTCCCCGGAATCCCAAACCGAGAGCGGTATGTGCGACATCCTGT
Source organism: Candidatus Fermentibacterota bacterium (assembly GCA_022703195.1). Taxonomy (GTDB): domain Bacteria; phylum Fermentibacterota; class Fermentibacteria; order Fermentibacterales; family Fermentibacteraceae; genus Fermentibacter. The sequence goes on from JAKLEF010000007.1 coordinate 3,036, forward strand.
AGATGCCGCCCGGGAAGTCCCTCCTCGAGTCGAGCTCGAGGCCGCTGGCCCTGGCCGCCGGGCCCACTAGCCCGATGGCGGATGCGAGTGCGCGGGTCACGGTGCCCGTGCCCTCGAACCTCGACAGGACCGAGGGGGTGTCCCACAGCAGGCCGACCGCCTCCTCGGCCTCGGAGATCGCCTTCGACAGCGCAGCCGACATCCTTCCGGCGATATCGCCGTCGATGTCGCGCACGAGGCCTCCGGGCGCCACGAGGCCGCGGCCGAAGCGGTTGCCGCACATCTCCGCGGTTATGTTGAGCACGTCGCCCCTGATCCTGCCGCAGAACGACATGGTCGGCAGGAAGGCCACGTCCCCGGCCAGAGCGCCGAGGTCGCCGATGTGGTTGGCCATCCTTTCGAGCTCGAGGGCAACCCCGCGCAGAACCTGCGCCCTTGCAGGCACGTCGGTGCCGCAGAGCGCCTCCAGGGCAGAGCAGTACGCAGTGGCGTGGCCCACCGAGGTGTCGCCTGCGATGGCCTCCGCCAGCATCGTCCTCCGCCTGTCGGGCCTGCCCCTGAGGGCCTTCGCGATGCCGCGGTGCTGGTATCCCAGGGCGATCTCCAGGTGGTGGACGGTCTCGCCGTGGCACTGGAACCTGAAGTGGCCGGGCTCGATGATCCCCGCGTGCACCGGCCCCACGGCGACCTCGTGCACCTCCTCGCCCCCGATCCTGAAGAAATCGCATGTGGCGGCCGACACCGGGCCGCCTTCCATGAACCGCACGGGCTTCATCCAGGGGTGCCCCCTGAACTCGATCCCGTACTCCTCGGAGACTTCGCGCTCGAAGAGATGGGCCTGGGGGCACTCGGGCACCATCGAGTCCATCCCTCCCGAAGGCTTCGTCGATGCGACGCAAATCTGCCCGGTGGAGGCGCCCGCGAGCACGGCGTACATCGTCAGGCCGCCGGGGGCGTCGCATGCGAACATGGCGGAGATCCTCGATCCGCCGGACACCGAATCCGCCACGAACCTGCCGAACTCCGCCCGGGTGAGGAGAGGTATCTCGGCAATCGGGAGGGTGCCGCAGTTGGTGATGGCCGCACCCTGATTCACGGCAGCACCCCCGTCACGGAGGCGGCGGCTGCGAAGGCCTCGCGCACGAACGACGGCATCCAGAGCCCGGAGAGGAGGATGGCCGCGAGGGGCAGCGCGACGATCAACCATTCCACGATCCCCGGGGCATGCGGGTTCGCCGGCTTCTCGCCGGGGGCCCAGGCCATCGGTATCGCGTGGCGGAGCACGCCTATGAACACGATGGAGAGCCCGGCGAGGAATGCCGCGCCGACGGCGTAGGATCCCGCGCCGAATGCCGCCCTGAGCATCATGAACTCGCTGAAGAACAGGCCGAACGGGGCCGTGCCCACCAGGGCGAGCAGCGACACCAGAAGGCAGGTCCCCCAGAGTGGGGCGGCGGAGAGGGATCCCCTGATCCGCTTCATGTCGTTGCCGCCGAAGATCTCGATCAGCCTGCCGGCGCCGGTGAAGGCCGTGCTCTTCGCGATCGAGTGCAGCACCATGTGGTACATCGCGGCGAAGGCGCCGACGCCGCCTATACCGGCGCCCAGTGTGACTATCCCGATGTGCTCGAGGCTGGAGTAGGCGAGCAGCCTCTTGAGATCTCGCTGGACCACGACGAATGCCGCTGCTGTGAGAATCGACACCAGCCCCGCGGCCACGAGGATCCCCCTGGCCCATCCTGCGTCTCCTGTGGCGGCCTCGGCGACGGGGAGGCACCTCAGGATGCAGTAGAGGGCGGCGTTGAGCAGGAACCCGGAGAAGACGGCCGAAACGGGGGCGGGAGCCTGGCTGTGGGCGTCGGGCAGCCAGTTGTGCATTGGTGCGAGGCCCGCCTTGGTGCCGTAACCGATCACGATGAAGACGAAGCCGGCCTTCACGAGCTGGACGTCGAGCCCGCGCGCCGAGGCTGCCAGGCTGGTCCACAGCAGGGCTTCGGTGCCGTGGATGCCCGTCCGCCCGGCTGAGGCGGCCACAAGCAGCGTGCCGGTGAAGGCGAGCGCCACGCCGACCGAGCACATGAGCAGGTACTTCCACATCGCCTCGAGGGAGCCCGGGGTCGTGGTGACGCAGATAAGGAAGGCGGTGAGGAGTGTTGTCGCCTCGATGCCCACCCACATCAGGCCGAGGTTGTTGGAGAGAAGGACCGCCGCCATGGCGGCCAGGGATCCGAACCAGAGCCCCGCGTACCTGCGGGCGGTGCGCCTGTCGAACGATCCGTCGGCGATGCCGTGCCTGAAGTAGCCGGGGGCCTGCAGGGCTCCCAGGCAGAAGACGATCGCCATCACGACCAGGTGCAGGGCCGAGAGGGAGTCGACCCGGAGCCAGCCGCCGGGCACGGTGACCGCTCCTCCGTGCGGCACGAGGGCTGCGAGTGCGGCCATCAGGGCGCCGGTGGCGACCGTTCCGGCCGCGCAGATCCCGAGGGCGGCCCTTGCGGAACGCGACAGCATGCCCGCGACCGCGAGCAGGGCCGGCAGGATCAGGATCGCGGGGATGAGGATCCAGGCCTGAGCCACCCCGTCACCCCTTGAGGGTCGAGAGCCTGTCGGAGTCGATGTGGTCGAACTCCGAGTTGATCCTGTAGATTGCGATCCCCATCACGAAGACCGCCACGAACATGTCCATGAGGACGCCCAGCTCGACCAGGAACGGGATGTCCCTGACAACGGCCAGGCTGAACGCGTAGATCCCGTTCTCCAGCACGATGTAGCCGAGCACCTGGTTGACAGCGGTGCGCCTCGCTACGAGAAGGAAGATCCCCGTGAACATCAGCGAGAAGGAAACCGGCACCAGGATCGACGATGCGGAATGCGTCGGGAGAGCCAGCCTGCCGTCGAGCCAGAAGGAGGCGGCGAGCGCCAGCAGGCCGGCCAGCAGCGACGGGGTGTATCCGACGAACGGCTGGACCTCGCGGCTCGTGGCCGACTCTCTGAGCGCCCTGTTGAGCAGGTGGGGGAAGACGAATCCCTTGAGGGCGACTACCGCCAGGCCGAGGGCGACGATGCGGAGCGAGAGGCCGGCCCCGGCGGTGGCCAGGGGCAGCAGACCCGCCATGATGCCCTGCAGCGCGGCCGTGCGGATGCAGCTCGAGAGGCGGCTCGAGCCCAGCAGGACGAAGTTCGAGAGGATGAGCGCGACGAGCACGGTGTCGAGCATTGCAGTCACGACAGGAACCTCGAGGCCAGGATGAATGCCAGGATCGAGAGCGCGCACGCGCCGGCGAGGAGCAGGGGCGCGCGGGCGAGGCTCGACCTGGCCATTGTCGATTCCACCGTGCCCACGATCACGCCCGTGAACAGGACCGCGGCGGTGAGGGCACCCAGGAGGGCGAACCCGGAGAGCCCCAGCGGGGAAACCGCTAGGGATGCGAACAGGACAGAGAAGACCCAGAGCTTGAGCGACGCCCCGTAGGTCACGAGCGCAAAGTCGGGCCCCGAGGAATCGAGGACCATGACCTCGTGCACCATCGTCAGCTCGAGGTGCGTGTTCGGATCGTCGAAGGGTACGCGCGAATTCTCCGCGAGGAGCACGACGAAGAAAGAAACCCCCACGAGGGCGAGCGCAGTGCCCGCGGAAACCCATCCCGCCACGCCGGCTCCCTGGAGGATCGAGGCCAGAGAAGTCCCGCCCGACACCCTGGCGAGGACTGCGATCCCGACGAGCAGGGCCGGTTCGGCGAGGGCGGAGTAGAAGACCTCCCGGCTCGCTCCCATGCCTTCGAAGCTCGATCCGGTGTCGAGGGCGGCGGCCACGGTCAGGAACCGCGCCAGCCCGAGGGCATAGGCAAGAAGGAGGGCGTCGCCGGCGAAGCCCCATCCCTGCTCCACCGGGGCGGGCGCGAGAACGACGAGTGCGACGAGGACGCATGCGAGGGTGATCGACGGTGCCAGCCGGAAGATCCAGGTCGTGGTTCCGCTGAACACCGCGCCCTTCCTCAGGAGCCTCGCGATGTCACGGTACTGCTGGAGCAGGGGCGCTCCGCGCCTTCCAGCGAAGACAGCCTTGGTCCTGTTCACGATTCCCTGCAGGAGCGGAGCCAGCAGGAGTCCGGCGATGATCGACAGAAGGCCGTGGATCGTCATCCCGCCCGCCCCGTCACAGTTTCCACAGCAGCAGCGCGAAGAGCGCCGCGGCTATGTAGAGCACGTAGAGATTGAGCCTGCCGTGCTGGATCACCCTGAAGCCCGAGAACGCCCTCTCGAAGGCCGAGAAGACCGGCTTGTACAGCTTTTCCTGGTAGACGTCGGGCGTGTCGGTGGAGAACTCTGTCGATGCCGGGAAGAGCCCCGCCGGCTCCTCGAAACGGCGCCTCCTGCGGACGATGGCCCCGAAGAGGCCCACGATCGGATCGGCGAAGGACGAGGCCGTGTACTGCATCGACGGCGCAGGCGAGGCGAAGCCGCAGCCCCAGGTCGGCGCGGTCGAAGTCCTGCGGTTCCTCAGTATGGCCGAACGCGCGGCGAAGACGGATGCGGCCAGCAGCAGGATTGCAGCGGAGGCGACCGATGCAGCGGAGAGGGCGCCGAGCGCATCGTGCGCCGTTCCGGTGGATACCGTGCAGCCGAAGCCCGCGAGCACCGAATCCACGACCGGGCCGATGACGGGGGCGGCTGCAGGCCCCGCGAGGCCGATGCAGAGGCAGGCTGCGGCAAGGATGATCATCGGGGTCCGCATGGAGGCGTCGACCTCCCGCGCTCCTGCGGCGTGCGGAGTGCGGGGCTCGCCCAGGAACACGGTTCCGAAAGCCTTGGTGAAGCAGGCCAGGGCAAGCCCGCCGATGAGCGCCAGCCCGCCTGTCGCCAGCAGGCCGGCCGTCGATCCGGCCGGGACCCTCGCGGCGGTCGCCGAGAGACCGGCGAAGGCCGCCAGGTAGATCAGCAGTTCGCTGAGGAAGCCGTTGAAGGGCGGCAGGCCGCAGATCGCCATGCTGCCTGTCATGAAGCACAGACTGGTGGCTGGCATCCTCTTCGAGAGGCCGCCCAGGTGGTCAATGTCCCTGGTGCCCGTGCGTTCGAGCACCGATCCGGCGCCCATGAAGAGCAGGCTCTTGAACACGGCATGGTTGACGACGTGGAGCAGCCCGCCGGCGAAGCCGAGGAATGCCATCGCGGGGATGCCGAGGCTGATCCCCAGGAGGCCCAGGCCCAGCCCGATGGCGATGATGCCGATGTTCTCGACGCTGTGATAGGCCAGGAGCCTCTTCAGGTCATGCTGAGCGAGGGCCGAGAGAACGCCGACCACGCCCGATGTCACGCCTGCGGCCAGCAGGACCCATCCCCACCACGCGGGAGGAGTGCCAAGGATCATCAGGAACCTTAGAAGGCCGTAGATCCCCGTCTTGATCATCACGCCGCTCATCACGGCGGAGACGCCGGAAGGGGCCGCGGGATGGGCCTCGGGGAGCCAGACGTGCAGCGGCACGAAACCCGCCTTCGTCCCGAAACCGACGAATGCCAGCACGAAGGCGATCCCGGCGGGGAAGGCCGCTGGGAGGGCGAGCCTGTCGAACTCGAGCGATCCGGCATGTCCGAGGATCGCGAAGAGACCGAGTATGCAGGCCGTGCCGATGTGCGTGGCCACGAGGTAGATCCAGCCTGCGCGCCTGACGCGGGGATCGTGGGCGTCGAACATCACCAGGAGGAACGAAGCGAGCGCCATCACCTCCCAGCCCAGAAGGAAGAGGAGGGCGTTCCTTGCGACGGTGACGAGCAGCATCCCGCCGGCAAGGAGATCGTACCACGCCCAGAACGGGGCGGTGCTCCTGCCTTCGGATTCCGCATGGCGGAGGTAGCCCCTGCTGTAGATCGCCGCGAGCGCGGACACGATGAGCACCGGGATGGCGAAGAGCGCGGAGAGCGCATCCATGCCGATGCTCAGGCCGCCCGAAGGGACGCTCCACGAGGCGGTCGCAGATGCGGGCCCGGCGCCCGCCAGAGTCAGGATGGCTGCGACGATCCCCGGGATGCAGCCCGCCACGGCTGTCGCCGGACCCAGCCGGGACGCGGCCCGCGGGTTCCGGCGGAGCATGGCGAGGACCGGGGCCGATGCCGCGAAAGTCAGGATCGACAAGGCGAGGAGGGCCGGGATCATGCCTGCGTCACCCCTGCCTCGGCGAAGGGGTGCGGGAGAGGAGGAGGGAATCCACGGCAGCGGCCTGCGAGAGGATCCCGGCCTCCGGGCATCTCCTGGAGACGGCCTCCATGAAGGCCGGCTGCCTCAGCGCGAACGCCAGCCGTGAGAGGATCGCGAGGTGCGAATCAACGGTCGGGCTCATCATCATGAAGAGCGTGTTCACGGGCCTGCCGTCGAGCGCACCGAACTCGACCTCCCGTTCGAGGAACGACAGTGTGATCATCGGTTCGGGGATGTCGAGGACGATGGGGTTCCGGACATGGGGGATGGCAATGCCGTCGCCGATGCCAGTGGAGCCCATTGCCTCGCGGGCCTCCATCACCTGCAGGAGGAGGCCCCTGTCTGCGCTGTCGGGCATGGGCATGAGCGACAGGGCCGCCTCGAGGACGGAATGCCTGTCGGTCCCCGCGACACCGTATCTTATCCCGCCGGCCCGGAGGGCCCTCTCGAGACCGCCGGCGCGTTCTCCATCGGCGCGGCCGGGGAACAGGACTGAGGACAGGGTCATGCGCCGGGAAGTGGCCCACTCCAGGATCTCGGTCCTGTTGAACCGGAGCTGTCCGCCGACGCGGACGGCGGGCAGCGAGTCCTCACGGATCCACTTCTCCACGGTCCGCTCGGGCACCCCGAGCAGCCCCGCCGCCTCCTTCAACCCTATCTGCACTGCATCCCCGCCCCTCGTCCGGTGTCAGAGGAAAAAACGTAAAGTACTCAAGAACAGAGCTTACGAGTAGCTAGTATTATCGGTATTTCAGGCGATGAATCCATCCGTTCCGAGCGTTATGTGAGAAATAGTCGGCCATTCTGCACTGTACCATCATGTGTGATAATACGCCTATTCTGCGAAAAGGCTGAGTACTTTACGTTTTTTCCTCTGACACCGGACGGGAAGAAGGGTGGCGGAGAGGGAGGGATTCGAACCCTCGGATAGGTGTTAAGCCCATCAACCGCTTAGCAGGCGGTTGCCTTCAGCCTCTCGGCCACCTCTCCGCGCAGTCAGCGATTATCGGCCCGGAGCGCGTGCGGGTCAAGTTGTTAGTCTCCGGAACGCCGTCCCTCGGGCCTTCTTCCGGGTTGTTAGTATAGTCCCCTATCCATGGTGCGCAGCCCGATCCACGAAAGGAGCCGGGATGCCAAGGATCGACAGGCTGGTGATAGGGATCTTCGGCCGGATCAACGCCGGCAAGAGCACCCTCATGAACCTCCTCACCCAGCAGTACACCTCGATAGTCGATTCCACGCCCGGTACCACCTCCGACACGAAGAGCGCCGTCATGGAGATCCATTCCATCGGCCCGGCTCGCATCCTCGACACCGCCGGCATCGACGAGGGGGGGGATCTCGGCTCGAAGAAGAGGGCGAAGGCCTGGGCGGCCCTCGAGGAGTGCGATCTGGCCCTGCTGGTGATCGACCCCGTCCAGGTACTGCTGTCCGGTTCGCCCGAAGTCGAGGAGTCGATCGGTAACGCGGCCAGGAGGCACGGCAGGTCGCTCGCTCTCGTGTTCAACATCCGCGCCGATTCGGAGCGCATCCTTGCAGAGAGGGGGGCGACCCTGGCGGATGCGGTCGAGTTCTGCAGGACGGCTCTTCCCGACAGGACGGCCGTCCCGTCGATCATGGCCGACCTGTCCGACCAGGCTTCGCTCCACCCGCTGGTAGACCTGATCACGAGGGCCAGGCCGGCCGAGGATGCCCCTCCGCAGCTCCTGCCCTTCATCAGGCCGCGGGGCGCGGTAGTCCTGCACATCCCCATGGACGAGGAGACCCCGTCGGGAAGGCTTCTCAGGCCCCAGGAGATGGCTATGGAGTATCTCCTCCGGATGATGGTCCCGGTGGGCCTCTACAGGACCGATCTCCGCCTTGGCAGGAGCTCGGATGCGGCGCTCGCCGCCGCCGAGCGAAGCAGGTTCGAGAGCTTCCTGTCGGCCTTCGGGGGTTCGGGCGGGGTCCAGCTCGTGCTCACTGACTCGCAGGCCATCGACCTGATGAAGGACTGGGTGCCGAAGGAGATACCGCTTACGACGTTCTCGATAATGATGATCAACCAGACTGCAGGCGGCGATCTAGACCTGTTCGCCAGGGGGGCCGCGGCCATGGACGGCCTCCGCGCGGGAGACCGAGTGCTGATAGCGGAGGCGTGCAACCACGACAGGATGGCCGAGGACATCGGCACCGCGCAGATCCCCCGCAAGCTCAAGGCGGCGGTGCCCGGCGTCGAGATCGACCATGCCTTCGGCCGCGAGTTCCCCGATCCCCGCGAGCTTTCCCGCTACAGCGTTGCCGTGCACTGCGGAGGCTGTATGATTAGCCGTCAGGCCGCCGCCGCCCGCGTGAGGAGACTCGCCGAGGCCGGCGTGCCGGTCACCAATTACGGGCTGGCCCTGTCCTGGTTCGAGGGGCCCGAAGTCCTCGCCAGGGTCCTCGAACCCTGGGTCGAAAGACGGGACGGTTGACATGAGATCACATGCAGGAGCGTTCCTCGCGCTCTCCGCCTGTCTCGCCCTGGCCTGCGGCCGGGAACCGTCGGGCGAGGAAGCCGGACAGGCGACGGGTACCACACCCGGGGCCGAGGCGGCCCAGGCGGTAGAAACCCAGAACACGCTCACCTCGACGCCCGTGCCGGCCCCGCCGGTCGGGGCGATAGGCGAGGCCCGCGAGGCCGCGGAAGCGGCCAACGCCCACGTGGAAGCCCTCGACTCGATTGCGGGAACCCTGTGAGATCGATCCCCGCCTGCCTCCTTCTCCTGACGGCCCTCTCGTGGGCGACCCCCGTCTGCCACCAGCCCCCGCTCTCCGACGAATTCGACGCGATCGCCGTCTTCCTGCCCGGCGGGCTGCCTCCGGCAAGCCCCTGGGAGGGAGTCTCGGACGAGTTCCGCGAGAGGTTCTGGACACTCGGCTGCGAGGGCTTCCTGATCCAGAGAACGGCCTGGTGCGCCTACCTGGCGGTCACCCCTCCCGGGACCGCGGACCTGTTCGTCTCCGAGATGGCCGCCATGGGCGATTCGGCGGTCATCGCCGACACCTCCGTCTGGTCCGGCTTCCTCCAGCTCGAGGCCGTGAACCGGGAGGGGCCCGTCGCCATCGTATGGCACCGCTGCGACGAACCGGGCCCGGCTCCCGCGATCCCGCTCCGCGGAAGCCGCTGGCTGGCTTCCGGGAGCGACACGCTGATCTCGAACGGCCCCTGGAGCACGAGCACCTTCCTCTGGACGGTCGACACCACGGCCGCCGGCAGCTACGACGGGGTCTGGAGGGGGTCGGGCACCGAGATCGTTCCGGTGGGCGAAGGCAGCTCCGTGGCGGTCCGGGTGCTGTGCTCCTCCGGGATCACGCCGGCAGAGCTGCAGTTCACGGAAGGCATGTCGCACGGCTGGGACGCTGAATTCGGCAGGATCTGGGCGCCTCTCTTCAGCGCGGTGGATTCGCTCGTCGCCAGTGAGTTCCCGCCGGTGCCGGGGGCAGGCAATCTGTTGTGGCTCAAGGGATCAGGCTCAGGAGGCGCCTTCGAGCCCTGGAAGACCTCCGCCGCGCCGACGCCGCCGGCCCGCGCCCGCATGACGGTGCCTTCACCCTCTTCAGTGCCGGCATTCCACGCCATGAACTCCATGCCCGTGGCTGACGGAGTGTCGAGCACCGACATAGCATGCACCGGCGCCACCTTCGACGAGACGGCCGTCTTCGCCGGCGTTTTCGAGAGGATCCTCGCCAGGAGCGCCCTTCCGGGCATCCCCGGCACGGCATCGGTGACGGTGGAGCCCATGGGTGATTCGATAAGGGTATGGATGATCGGGAGCGGCGGTATCGATGCGGCGGAACTCGCGGGCATGCTGCCCAGGCTGCTGGGGCCCACCGCGCTGTGCCCCCCCGAGAGCGAGCTGGTGGCCAACGCCGCGCTCAGGGCGCGCCTGCTGCACGGCTCGACGGCTGCCGTCCCCTCCCCGACCACGATGGTCCACATCCTGGCCGGAGTGCTGGGCCTGCTGGACTAGCTCCTGCGCCCGCCCCCGAAGGCGGTCCTCACCCATCCCCAGTTGAGGATCAGGTGGAGCACCGCGAGGGTGATGAATGCGAAGCCGGCGTTGGGATGGACCAGCCTGAACAGGTCTCCGTCCACCAGGCCGGCCCGCCTGCCCACCGCCGCCCCGGCGACTGCCAGGAAGGCCAGGGCAAGAAGCGGGTTCACGATCTTCAGCGCCGTCTGCTTCTTCATGTTCCGCTCCTTCAGGTCATATCCCTAAGGGATCTCGCTACCAGACCGGATATCTCCTGCGCCAGACGCCTCGCCTCGGCCTCGGCGGGCAGGGAGAGCAGGTCCTCCTCGCCCCCTTCGGTCATGAGGCGTATCACGAAGAGCTTCCCGGGCCCCCTGCCTTCATGGACGCCGCTCCTCGCGGTCAGGACGACCTCGCGTATCTCGGAGTAGGACACGCTCCGGCGCCCGGGATACCTCCCGGCCGCCATGCGGGTGAAGGTGACGGTGGAGGCTTGGGGATCTATCACGATGACCCCCTGCCGCGCCGAGAGGATGGCTGCGGAGATGGCGACGAAGATGGCCATGAATGCGAACGGGACGATCATCGCCATCGGCGCGGCGTCTTCGAAGGGGCCGCCCCTGTCGAAACCCCCTGCTGCGGAGAGCGACACCCCCATCGCGATCACCAGAGCCACGAGAGGCGCCAGGATGATGTATCTGTTCATCCTGAGCCCGCCCGGCTTCAGGTAGTACCTGCCGTCCCTGAACTCCAGCTCAGGCATCGCGACCTCCGTTGGATGGGGAAAGCCTCTCGTGCTCCTCGGCGAACTCGTTCCAGCGGGCCTGGAGCCCGTTGACCCGGTCCGCCAGCCAGGCGTGCTCCTTCTGCAGCTCGACCACCCTCCTGCCGTCCGCGAGGATGCCTGGATCGCACAGGGCAGTCTCGATCTCCTTCTTCTTCTCCTCAAGCGGTATGAGGTCCCTCTCGACCCTCTGCATCCTCTTCTCGACCTCGAGGCGCTTCTTGTAGAGCCGGTTGCGCTCCTCCGCCTCGGCGCGCTTCCTCTGCTTCTCGACCTCCCTCTGGGACGGGCCCTGCGGCTCCGCTGCCCTCCGCTCGGCGCCGAACCCCGCCTCGAGCTCCTTCTGCTTCTTCTCGACGTACCAGGCGAACGAACCCGCGAAGGGCCTGACCCGGCCGTTCTCGACCTCGTAGATCGAGTCGACCGTCGAAGAGAGCAGCTTCTCGTCGTGGCTCACGAGGATGAGGGTGCCGGCGTAGTCCCGCAGCGCCTCCTCGAGCACCTCGCGCGAGAAGATGTCGAGGTGGTTGGTGGGCTCGTCGAGTATGAGCAGGTTGAGCGGTGTCATGAGGATGCGGGCCAGGGCCACGCGCGACTTCTCTCCGCCCGAGAGCACGGCTGTCTTCTTGAACGCCTCGTCGCCCGTGAAGAGGAACATGCCCAGGTAGCTGCGCAGCTCCCCCTGCGAGCGCTCGGGGCAGACCGCCGCCACCTGGTCGAGCACCGACAGCTCGCGGTCGAGGGCGATCTCGACTTCCTGGGAGTAATAGCCCAGCATCACCCCCGGCCCCGTCCTCGAGGTGCCAGACGTGGGCTCCTCGATCCCGGCCATGATCCTGGACAGGGTGGACTTGCCCTCGCCGTTCCTGCCGACGATCCCTATCCTGTCGCCCCTGCCCACCACCAGGTCGACGCCCGAGAAGATGCTGCGCTCGTAGCTCTTTGACACTCCCTTCAGCTCCAGGACCTTCTGCGGCCCCCGCGGCACCTCCGGGAAGCGTATCCGCATCCTCGACGGGCTCCTGTGGGTCTCGATCACCTCCATGCGCTCGAGCATCTTCATCCTGCTCTGCACGAGGTTGCGCTTTTTCGGATTGCTCCTGAACTTGTTGATGAAGCGTTCGTACCGCTCGCGCTGAGCGGCCTGCAGGCCCGCCTGCTTCTCCCTCTCGCGGATCTCCTCGCTCTTGAGCTCCTCGTACCTGGTGTACCCGCCGCGGTAGGAGCTGAGGCGTCCGAACTCTATCTCGCAGACCCTCTTAACGGTACGGTCGAGGAACGCCGGGTCGTGTGATATCATCCAGACGGCCCCGGGGAAGGATTTCAGGTATTCCTCGAGCCACAGCCTGGCGTCGAGGTCCAGATGGTTCGTGGGCTCGTCGAGGAGCAGCAGGTCGGGATCGGCCAGCAGCAGGGCGGCCAGCTCGGCCCTCATCCTCCATCCGCCGGAGAACTCGACGAGAGGCTTCTCCATCTCCTCCTGCCTGAACCCCAGCCCTCCGAGCAGCCGCGCGGCCCTGTGCTCCAGGTCGTAGAAGCCCGCCGATTCGAGCACGGCCGAGGCGGCCTCGAGATCCCTGAGGACCGCCTGCTCGGACTCGGAGTCGAGCTCGCCGGAGAGGTCCTCGTGCAGCCTGTGCTGGAGGGAGAGCGCCTTCCTGATCTCGTCGGAATGGAACATCACCCGCGAGAGCAGGGGCCCCGACGGGAACTCCGACATCTCCTGGGGCAGGTATCCGACCCTGACCCCCCGGGCGACGACCAGGGTGCCCTCCGTGGGTTCGAGCGATCCCGCCATCACCCTGAAGAGGGTCGTCTTGCCCGCGCCGTTGACCCCGACCAGCGCGGTCCTGTCTCCGCGCTCGATCGAGAAGCTCAGCCCCGAGAAGATCTCGTCCTCGCCGAAGGAGACGCCCAGGTTCCCAGCATGCAGGATCATCCCCGGACACCCCTCTCCGCATACCTGTCGCCGAGCAAGACGGGAACCGGGGCGAACCCCACCTGGTCGGCCGAGCACATCACGTAATCCACCCCGTCCAGTTCGAAGCGCGAGAGGCCGGCCCGCACCTCCCCGTGGAGGTGGCCGAAGACGCAGGCATCGATCCCGGCACCTGCCAGGATGTCGGTGAAAGCCGTCCTCCCGCCGTCCTCGGTGGGGGGGAAGTGCATCATGGCGACCCGCGGCCCGCCGTCGATGCCCAGCGCCGATTCCACTGCCATCCCGAGCCTTCCCATCTCCTTCTCCAATATGGGGCGGTCGCGCTCCTCGACGAAGAACTCTGAGGAGGGGAGCGTCCAGCCCCTGGCGGCGCAGAGCACGAAGCCGCCCGCATCGACCGCGGAGTTCAGCAGCGCCTCGATTCCCGCGGGGAGCATCTCACTTACGCTCGCGAGCGACTTCCACCAGTAGTCATGGTTCCCCCGCGTGATGTACTTGCGCCCGGGCAGCGATCCGAGGAATGCGAGGTCGGGCATGGCGCCCGCGGGCCTCGAGGCCCAGGAAAGGTCGCCTGGGACGAGCACGACGTCATCCACGCCCACCGACGCCCGCCAGGCTTCCTCGATCCTCGAGGCGTGCCCCGCCCAGGCCTCCCCGAAGACATCCATCCTCTTGCCGGTCCCACCCGGCAGGTGGAGATCCGAGATGGCCCAGAGCACGGTTCACCTCCGTCCGTTCGCGGTTATATACTCGCCACCCCGGTCGGGGGACGAACGGAGGATGCACTGAGGAAGCTCGCGGTATTCGATCTGGACGGGACCCTGCACGATTCGTCGGCCGCCCTGACGCCGGCCCTATCGATGGCAATGTCCGAGGTGGGCATCGACCCGCCCGACGGGGCTTCGATCGAATCGCTCTACGGCCAGCCCCTCGACATCCTCATGCCGACCCTGGTGCCCGACCCGGCCCTGCGTCCGGCGTTCCGGGAGGCCCTGGTGAGAATCCAGAAGCGCACCGTTCTCGAGTCGGGCAGGGTCTATCCCGGCGTGCCCGGGATGCTCTCGGCGATCAGGTCGATGGGCTGGCGCACCGCGGTCTGCTCCAACGCCGGCAGGGCCTATGTCGTGATGGTGCTGGAAGCCCTGGGCATCGCCGGGCTTCTCGACCTGGCGGAAGGGCTCGGCGAACGCGACAGCAAGGCGGATACCCTGGGGGCGCTGATCGAGGCCGAGGCGCCGTGCTTCGCCGTCATGACCGGGGACAGGTACCTCGACTTCGAGGCTGCGAGGGCGAACAGGATCCCGTCCATCGGCTGCACGTGGGGGTTCGGAGAGGCCTCCGAACTCCTCCTGGCCGACATGGTCGCGGATTCGCCGGCTCTCCTGCCAGGCCTCCTCGAGGATCTGATGAAGAGAGGGCTCAGCCTCCGCAGCGGCTGACCCTGCCACCCGCCACTTCGAGGGCGTGCGGCAGCAGCGGCAGCATGAATCCGAGGCTCTCGACGGCACCCTTCCTGCTGCCGGGAAGGTTCGCGATCAGTGTGCCCCCACGGATCCCCGCCACGGCTCGGGAGAGCCAGGCGGTGGGGACGGTTTCGGCCGACTTCGACCTGACGAGCTCCGGGATGCCCGGGACTTGCCTTTCGATCACGTCCAGGGTCGCCTCGGGGGTGCAGTCGCGGGGGGACAGCCCGGTTCCGCCGGTGGTCAGGATCAGGTCGCAGGAGCCGTCGTCGCACCACGAGCCGAGTCTCGCGGCTATGGCCTCCCGGTCGTCGGGCTCGACGGCGTAGCGCACGGTGCGGAATCCCGCTGCCTCCAGAGCTTCGATCAGAGCGGGCCCGCTCAGGTCCTCCCTATCGCCGCGGATGCAGGAATCGCTGAGGGTCAGCACTCCGGCATTCCCGCCGCCCGTCCGCTGGAAGGCCACCGCATCCCCGCAGTCAACCTCTCCGGGCTCGATCACGTCTGCACTCAGCCAGGGATGGCCGGCATCGCCGGCGATGACCGCTATCACGGCGCAGCCGATCCCCAGGAGGGTCCCCCCGGTGATGCTCTGCGCATCCAGATCGCTGGCAGCCAACAAAGTGAGCCTGGAGACCCCGGATGATGCGTCCAGCCAGGAAGAACGCCCCGAGGCGTCGAAGATCGCCACCCGCTCAGGCGTGGGTTCGCCCGAAACGTCGACCCCGAGCCTCGTGGAAGCCATCGGTACGTGCCCGTCCGGAGAGGGGATCCCTATGTACTCGACTCTCGCCATGGCCCTCCTCCCGACAGCACGCACCGCAGCGCGGTCCGGCACCTTCCGATGGGCGCGCTCAGCCGTCCAGCTCCCGCGCCCTGTATTCCCCCGACCTGCCCCCGGACTTCGAGAGCAGCCTGACATCGGAGATGATCATGGACCGGTCGATCGCTTTGAGCATGTCGTAGACGGTCAGCAGGGCCACCGACACCCCCGTGAGGGCCTCCATCTCGAAGCCCGTCCTGTCGACGCCGATGACCGTACAGGTGCAGTCGAGAGCCCCGGCGGTACGGGTGAACTCGATCCCGGCACTCGAGACCGAGGTGTAGTGGCACAGCGGGATGAG
>JAKLEF010000070.1 GCA_022703195.1 Candidatus Fermentibacterota bacterium
TGAAGGTGCCGTAGTTGACGGCCATCGAGGAGAGCAGGGGCTCGAAGCCGGAGGCGGCCATCCTCTCGGCTTCGGAGAACGTGGCGCCCAGGTCGCCGCCCGAGAAGCCGAGGCTGATCGTGGCGGAGTTCAGGACATCGACGGAGCGGTCGGCCGGGTTCCAGCGGACCGGGGCGACCTCGACGAGGATCAGCCTGCGGCCGCGCATCATCCCGGCGTCGACCAGGCGGACCCAGGAGGAGGGATAGGCCTCGCCCCGGACGTAGACGGCGGGATCGAACACGAGATCGTACGAATCCCTCGGCATGTCCTTCGGCACGGAAGGGATGCCGGGGGCGACGGCCGAGATGCCCGGGATGTTCATGGTGCTGATGTTCTCGCCCGAGAGGGAGACATCGATGTCGGCGCCGATGGGTGCGATGATCCAGGTCCTGAAGACAGGCAGGGCCGGGAGGCCGACCTCGGCCAGGTTCTCGGCGCCGGCGACCACGACGCCGGTGTAGGCTCCGCCGTCCAGCCCGGTCTCGACGAACCTGGGAGAGGGCGTGTCGAGGTCGAGGACGACTCCGTCGACCGATGTCTCGACGGTGGTGAGTCCGGCATATGAGCAGGTAGCCAGGACTGCCAGCATGGACAGCAGAAGCTTCACGGGGGCTCCCTTCTGAGTGTATGCGATCCTGTATGATAGGTGAATCCAAAGTAAGATACCCGACCGCCGCGGCCGGGTAAAGCCTCCGGGGGAGACCGATGTTGGGGATCCTGCTCATGTCCGCCGTGCTTTCCCAGGTGCAGGGGTACTCGGTCGCCCTGTCGGGTGGCGGGGCGAGAGGGCTCGCCCATGTAGGCGTGCTGCTGGCGTTCGAGGAGCGTGGAGTCCCGGTCAAGACGGTCGCCGGCACCAGCATGGGCGGCCTCGTGGCTGGCCTCTACGCATCGGGCTGGACCGCCTCCCAGATCGACAGCATAGCGCGGAGCATCGACTGGGGCGAGCTCTTCTCCGCCGAGCCCTCGCGGGAGATGTCCTTCCTGCCGCAGCGGCTCGAGGGCGAGATGGAGGTCGTGACGCTCGGCCTCAGGGGCATGACGCCGGTGCTGCCCCCGGGCGCGGTTTCCACACAGAGGGTGGCGTCCCTTCTAGTCTCGCTCACCTCCTTCACGCAGCTCAGGGTGGGATACGGCTTCGACGACCTGCCCGTGCCAGTGCGCATCGTATCCTTCGACCTGGAGAGCCGGAGCCGCATCGTCAGCGATTCCGGACACCTGTCCACCGCAATGCTCTCCTCGATGGCCTTCCCGGCTGTCTTCCCCGCGGTCAGGGACGGTGGCATGCTCCTGGTCGACGGAGGCGTGGTCGACAACCTCCCTGTCGACATCGCTGCGCGCACCTGGGGCCTGCCCGTCATAGCGGTCGACGTCTCCTCGGAAAGAGGCCCCCTGCCGGAGAAACCCACGCTGCTGGAGGCGGGGACGCTCACCCTGCAGGCTCTGATGGGCACCCTGAACGGGATCTACGAACGGCGGGCCGACTACACCGTGAGGCCCGACCTGGGCGGGGCAGCCCTCTGGGACTTCGGTGACGCCGATTCCCTGATAGCGGCCGGCTACAGGGCCGGGCTCGCGCTCCTCGACAGCTACCCCGAACTGACCGGGAGGCCCTTCCGCCGTCTCCCGGCTACCGGCGGCCGCGCCTTGGTGGGGGACGTGATGCTCGGCGGGCTCAGGAGGCTCCCGGAGAGGGCGGTCTTCCCCTGGCTGGAGGTGTCGCGGGGCGACACGCTCACTCCCTCGAGCCTCAGGCACGAGGTCGAGCTGCTCTACTCTTCGGGCCTCTTCGGATCGGTGCGGCCGGAGATCTCGAGATCGGGCGACGGGGCGGCCTGCCTCACGATGCATCTCGAGGAGCGCGATCCGTCGGAGATAGGTCTGGGCATGGCCTATCACAACGAGACCGGATTCGAGGGCAGGCTCGGCATCCGCACCAGGAACTTCCTGGACACGGGCCGGTGGGTCTCGCTCGGCCTCGGCGGAGGCGACGGATATGCGTTCGCCGAGATGTCGGGCACGGACCACGCGCCCCGCAGCAGGTTCTTCCAGCAGCTCGCCCTGTCTGCCTGGCAGATGGTCGTCCCGGCCCCGTCCGACAGCGGTTCGGACCGGAGCGTCGAGAACAGGCTCTCGGCCGAGCTCGCGCACGGCATTTCGCTGGGCTGGTTCGGGCTGTCGCAGATCGGGACGGGCCTCACGGCCAGGTGCTCACCCGGCGCAGGCTGGAGTTCGTTCGGCCGGATCTTCCTGCGGGGCATGACGCAGACCTGGGACGACCCGATGAACCCGAGGGAGGGCGGGCTGTTGAGGGCCGAGATCTCCCTGAGCCCTCTCAGGCACGTGCACCAGATCATCGACATCGACTTCGCGAGGGTGCTGCCGATGGGGCGGAGGGCTTCGGCGAGGCTCTGGGGATGGACCAGGCTCTCGTCGGGGGACGTGGAGGAATGGCAGTACGACAGGCTCACAGTCGCCCACGCCATTCCTGGGCATGCATGGAACTCGCTGCCGGCCCGTGAGAGGTTCGCCCTGGGACTCGACCTCAGCAGGGACTTCAGGGGCCCGTTCTTCGCCTCGGTCCGGGCGGCCGGATCGTGGGACTGGGAGACGCCGCTCGAACCCGATGAAGGCTCTGAATCCTGGGGAGCCGGGCTTTCCGTGGGCGCCAGGACTCCTGCCGGGCCTGCCAGGATCTCATGGGGCACCGGTTCCGACGGCCAGTCGGCCTGGACCGTCAGCATCGGGCAGCCGGGGGCGTTCGGCCCCGGCCGGTAGCCTCAGGGTCCGGCGCCGCCTCCTGCCATGAACATGACCGTCCGCCTGAGCCCCTCCTCGAACGCCACCGAGGGCTCGTAGCCGAGTATCCTCCTCGCGAGGCCAATGTCGGCCCTGCTGTCGCGAACCTCTCCCGCCCTCTCCGGGGCGTGGACGGGCGCGAGGTCCTCCCGTCCCAGCAGTCTCGCGATCTCTGAGGCGAGCGTATTGACCGGGATGCTGCCTCCGCAGGCGACGTTCATCACCAGCCCCTCGGCGCCCCGGGCCTCGGCTGCCCTGAGATTGCCGTCAACCACGTTGTCC
This sequence comes from Candidatus Fermentibacterota bacterium, assembly GCA_022703195.1. GTDB lineage: Bacteria > Fermentibacterota > Fermentibacteria > Fermentibacterales > Fermentibacteraceae > Fermentibacter. The sequence goes on from JAKLEF010000070.1 coordinate 3,124, forward strand.
ACGAAGGTGAAGTCGCGCGACTGGCATCCGTCGCCGTTCACCAGGGGCGGCAGCCCGTCGAGGATCCTCTTCGTGAATACCGGGACGACCGCAGCATAGGGGCTGCCGGGATCCTGACGGGGACCGAAGACGTTGAAGTACCTCAGGCAGACGGTCTCGAGGCCGTAGACCCCGTGGAAGACCTGGCAGTACTTCTCGGCCGCGAGCTTGCTGACGGCATAGGGCGAGAGAGGCCTGGGCGGCAGGTCCTCCGACTTCACCGGCACGGGCTGGTCGCCGTAGATGGACGAAGAGGAGGCGAACACCACCCTCCCCACCCCTCGGCGCCTCGACGCCTCGAGGACGTTCAGTGTCCCCAGCACGTTCACCTCGTTCGACCTGACGGGATCTGCGATCGACCTGGGCACGCTGGGGAGGGCTCCGAGATGGAACACCCTGAGGCATCCCGCCACCGCGGCATCGACCGCGACGGCGTCCCTGAGGTCGCCACGGACGAATTCGCAGTCCAAGCCTTCCAGATTGGATGCGCGGCCCGTAGAGAGATCGTCCAGCACGCGCACCTCGTCTCCCCGTGCAACAAGGGCCCGCACGAGGTTGGAGCCTATGAAGCCCGCTCCTCCAGTCACGAGGCACTTCAAGAGGCGGCACCTCCGCGCGGGCCGAGTATCCTGACCGCGGCGGCAGCGGCCCCGAGGCCGTTGTCAACGCTGACCACGGTTATGCCAGGCGTGCCCGAGGCCAGCATGGACATCAGAGGGGCGATGCCGCCGAACGGCGGGCGCGAACCGCCCGAGGTCGGCACGGCGACGACCGGACCGCCGTAGAGACCACCGAGTATCGAGGGCAGCCCCCCGTCCATGCCCGCGAACACCAGGCAAACCGCCGCTCCGCCTATCTCCCGCATCGAGGAGGTCAGCCTCTGGATGCCGGTGGAGCCGAAGTCGACGAACATGTGACAGGGCACGCCGCATTCGGACAGGAGGAACTCGGCCTCGGCGGCCGCCTTCATGTCAGACCTGCCCGATGTCACGACCGCCACGAAACGCGGATCCGCCGGGGAGGGCGCGGGGGGGCCGGCGGACACGGCCATGCATTCCAGCGAGTACCGGCAGTCGGGGAACTCCTTCTTCAGCAGGTCGAAGGCATCGCTTCCGAGCCTTGCCGCGAACGCTCCGCCCGACCTCTCGATCTGGGCCCTGAAGAGAGCCAGCACCTCGACCGGCGAAAGGCCTCCGCCCATGATGATCTCGGGCAGGGGGCGGGTGGCCGGGAGTCCGGCGGGTGCGGCGCCTGCCTGCTCCGGCGCATCGGGAACCGGCGCGGCCTGAGCTTCCGATGGCTCCTCGACGGGTCCGGAGAGGGCATCCCTGAGATTCTCCTCGCCGCGTGCGGAGGGTTTGGAGCCGGAGGCTACCTTCCTCACGTACTCCTCGAACGGATCGGGCTTCGTGCGCGGGGTCACTGGTTCGGCCCCGCGGCGATCAGCAGGACGAGATCCCCGCCGCTTCTGTTCTGCATGTGGAAAACCTCCCAGGCCGGCACGGCGGCCGTGTCGCCGGCGTTCATCTCGTGGGCGAACCCGTCCGCATCGACGTATTCGCCACCGCCCGAGAGCACGTATATGACCCTCTCGCCCCTGGCGGCCTCCCTCGGGATGTGCCCGCCGGGCTGGATCGTGAGCATCCTGAGCGTGATCTTGTTGCATCCGTCCCGGGTGCCGGCCAGGAGCCTGCTGGCGACCTTCGAGTAGCCGGTGTCCGAGAGGTGCTGCGGCCTCACGTCGGAAGAAGACCTGATGATCATAGGACTCCCCCGTCCGCCTTTCCGGAGGCTTCTGCGCCTCTGCCGGGGGCCGCGAGCCTCCTGGTGTAGTGGAGCGGATCCCCGGGATCGTCAGGCACCAGGAGCCTCCTCACGGAACCGCACCTGGCCTTGCCCGACCTGATGATCGTCTCCAGGTCGTCCCTGACGAGAACCTTGCCCTCGTAGAGGTTGTAGTTCTCCCTGAACCTGGCCGGAGTGAGATTGGGCATGAAGACGTTGGCTCCGGCCTGGAGCCCCTTCTCGAGACCTTCCGGATCGAGGGTCTGGAGGGCGGTCGTGGCGGATATGTTGATCTCCGGCATCATGATGCGCAGAAGAGCAATCATCCTCAGGGTCAGCGACACCCTTTCCCTGACCGGAGGGGCCGAGTCGCGGGCCTCGAAGAGGGGCGTGCCGGAGTGCTCAATCCACGGGCCCATGCCGCACATGTCGATGTCGATCCCGCGCAGGTACTCGAGATCCCCCGCGAGATGCCCCACCGTCTGCCAGGGGAGCCCCACGAGGACTCCGCTCCCGGTCTGCCATCCCGAGGAGGAGAGGTACCCGAGGCAGGCGTCCCTCTCGCTCCAGCGGTGGATGCCGTCGCGGGGATGGAGCCTGCCGTACAGTTCCCGGTCGGATGTCTCGATCCGAAGGAGGAAGCGCCTCCCCCCCGCGGCCCACAGGCGGTCGAGAACGGCCCGGGGCAGCTCTCCGAGGGAGAGCACCATCCTGACGGAGTCGCCCCAGAGCCTTCCGCACTCCGAGAGCACCTGTGCGACGGTCTCGATGTGCTCGTCACCCAGCATCTCGCCGGACTGGAGCAGGAACGACCTCAGACCGGCCCGGAAGCCTTCCTGGAGAGCCTCGAGAACCTCTTCGGAGGACATCCTGTATCTGGCCACCCCGGGGTTGTCCCTCCGGAGCCCGCAGTAGAAGCAGTTCTTCTGGCAGGCGTTCGAGATCTCCACTATCCCCCTGAGGTAGACGGCGGGTCCGACCGTCCTCTCGAGAACGGCGGATGCCGCGTGGAAAAGGGGTTCGTCCACGGAGGGGCCTGCGCCGAGGATGTCCGTGAGGTCGCGCCTCGAGAGGTCGCAGGCATCCCCGGACCTTATCGCGGCGAGCTTCTCGTCGGCCAGCATCATCGCGCACCGTCGCGCAGAGATGGCGGGATGAACTCGCCCGGGCTGTTCTCGTACGGCTCGTTGGCCAGGGAGCGCCCCGCCTGCCCGAGCATCAGCACGTCGTTCACGACCCCCTCGAGGTCGGTCGTGGTCCATGATTCGTAGTAGCGCCCCGCGACGCGCCCATGGGAGTCGACGACCTGCACGAGCGGATACCTGTCCGCCATCATGCTCTGAGACACCAGCCCGTCGGAATCCACGATCACAGGGAGCCGGATCCCCCAGTCGGAGATCGTGTTCCTCCATGACTCGACGGTCGAGTCCGAGGGCACGAACACCACGATCATCTCCACGGGCCGATCCGCATAGATCCTGTCCAGATCGTCGAAGAGGGAGAGATCCTGTACGTCGGACAGGCGGCTGAACTCGCTGAAGAGCATCACCACGACATGGCCGCTCAGATCGTCGTAGAGGCTTATGGGAACGGGGGAGTTGAACCAGGCGTGGTCGGGCGGGAAGTCGCCCACGGCGGCATACCGTTCGGTGCCCTGCATCGGGGGCTGGAGCCCGAAGAGGAATACGACGAGAGCCCCGCAGGCGGCGAGAGCCAGGGCGAACAGCAGCCCCGACCTGAACCTGCGGCGCGAAAGATCGAAGGCTGGAGTCTCGGGGTCGTAGCCCTCAGGGATCTCCGGCATCGCCGCCGCCTTCTCTGCCCTCCAGCTCGGAGGCCATCGTCTTGAGCCTGTCCAGGACCACCCTCACGGGCAGGCCTGCCCTCCTGGCGAGATCCTCGCAGTCCGAGAAGTCAGGGTTCACGTTGACGTAGCGCCGCCCCGCGACTCCGGCCCTGAGGCGCGCGGCGCCCCAGGGGGTGGACACCTCGATGAAGCTCCTGTCGAGGGTGCGGAATCCGGCGGATCGGATCCTCACTCCCAGCGTGGTGGAGTTGCGGAGGAGAGCGTCGATGGACGCCTCGAGGGCTTCTGCCCTGCACACAACGGTGATCTCGACGGCCGGCCTTCCCTTGCGGCCGGTGCAGTGGGCCGCGTAGCAGTCGACCGCACCCGCGGCCATGACCGCCTCCTGGAGCCTCGGGAACAGCCTCGGGTCCATGTCGTCGAGGAGGGTGACTAGCTCCACGGCCTCGTCCATGCGCGGGCAGCAGGGCACGCCGGGCGTCCCGAGCCTTATCCTCAGCAGGTTGGGGGACGGGTGGTCCGACGCGCCGGCACCCAGGCCCGTGCGGTCCCAGACGGCCGGCGGAGGCGGGGTCCAGTGGTCCACCAGCGCGGCGAGCAGGACGGCGCCCGTCGGAGTGGTCATCTCTGCCTTAACTGCACCGGAGACGACCGGTATCCCCTCGAGGAGGACCGACGTCACCGGAGCGGGCACGGGCAGTTCGCCGTGGGCGCAGTTGACCGTTCCCCAGCCCGTGCAGACCCCGGGGCACCAGGTCTCCGTGATGCCCAGCATGTCGTAGCCGATCATCGTGCCCGCGATGTCGACGATCGAGTCGATCGCGCCGAGTTCGTGAAAATGAACGTCCGCAACTGCACAGCCGTGCACCTTCGCCTCGGCTGACGCGAGGGTCTCGAAAGCCCCGCTGCAGAGGGCCGAGGCGTGGGCGGAGAGCCCCGCCCTGTCGATCATGCCCAGTATTTCGGCGAGGCGCCTGTAACCGCCGGAGCCGCCCGCCGGAGCGCCGGTTTCGATCGAGACACGCGTGCCGGTCTGTCCTGCCCTCCTGACCTCGGACACGGACATGGCCCAGCCTTCGGGCACGACCTTCCTGATCTCGGCCTCGAGCCTCGCCATGTCCAGGCCGGCCCCCGCGAGCGCTCCGAGGAACATGTCCCCGGCCGCACCGCTCCAGGCCTCGATGGTTGCGATCCTCACCTCGCCGCGCTCCCCGCTTCCAGGCTCCGGACCTCGTGGTCCACCATCTCGTTCACCAGATCCTCGAAAGTCGTGGCGGGCTTCCAGCCCAGGACCCTCTCCGCCTTGGATGGGTCGCCGCGCAGGGCGTCCACCTCGGTGGGCCTCAGGTATGACGGATCGGTGTCCACGAAGTCGCGGTAGTCCAGGCCGAGGCGGCCGAAGGCCAGCCCGGCGAACTCCCTGACGGTGTGCATCCTGCCGGTGGCGATCACGTAGTCGTCCCCCGAGGGCTGCTGGAGCATCAGGTACATGGCTTCAACATAATCCCTGGCATGCCCCCAGTCGCGCCCGGCGTCCAGGTTGCCCAGCACCAGCCGCTTCTGGAGCCCCTTCGAGATCCTGGCCGCGGCAAGGGAGATCTTCCGGGTCACGAAGTTCTCCCCCCGCCTGGGCGACTCGTGGTTGAAGAGGATGCCGCTCGAGGCGTGCAGGCCGTAACCCTCCCTCGCGTTCACCACCATCCAGTGCGCATACAGCTTGGCGGCGGCGTAGGGGCTCCGGGGGCTGAACGGGGACAGCTCGCTCTGCGGGGGGGGCGTCGATCCGAACATCTCGCTGGTGGAGGCCTGGTAGAACCTGCATTCCCGCGCCAGGCCCACCTCCCTCACCGCGTCCAGAAGCCTCGCGACACCAAGGGCGTCGACGTCGCCGGTGTACTCCGGCATGTCGAACGAGATCCTCACGTGGCTCTGCGCCGCGAGGTTGTAGATCTCGCCGGGCCCGCACTTCTCGAGGATCCTGTTGAGCGCGCTGGAATCCGTCATGTCGCCGTAGTGCAGGAAGAGCCTCGACCCGTAAGTGTCGCCGTCCTGTATCAGATGCTCTATCCTGCTCCGGTTGAAGCTGGACGACCTCCGGACGATGCCGTGGACCTCGTATCCCTTCTCGAGC
>JAKLEF010000071.1 GCA_022703195.1 Candidatus Fermentibacterota bacterium
AGCGGTACCGCCCGTATCCTGGGACGGCCGCCCTCGGCTTCGAGGAAGATGCTGTTCTCGTCGATCGATGCCGCGAGAAGCGAATCGCACGTCGCGGCTATCTTGCGGCATGCCGCGGAGGGTCCGGCGAGGCCCTCCGCCCCTGCCATGGATGCCCCGAGGGACGAGGCCTCCGACGACACGGCCTCCAGATCCTCCCTGTGCTCTTCCGGGATCCAGTGCGCAGTCTCGGCCGTCCTGCCCAGGAGCCCCTCTATCAGGGCCGTGACGATCCGGGCGGAGGAGAGCCGGGCGGCCTTCTCCGTCAGCGGTGAATCGCTCCAGGCGATGCCGTCGATGACCGGCATCATCATGCCGGCCGACAGGGTGAGGCCCATGCATTCCGCAGCGGCGTCCTCGAGCCTGTGGGCCTCGTCCACGACCAGCACGTCGGAGTCGGGCAGGATGTCCTCTCCCTGGGAGGCGGATACGAGCAGATGGTGGTTGACGACGAGGATGTCGGCCCTGCGGGCCTCTGCCCTGGCCTTCATCAGGAAGCAGCCGGCCCTCGCCGGGCAGGAGGGCCCGAGGCAGTCGAGGGAATCCGACCTCACCCTCGACAGCGCGGCGGGGTCCGGTTCGCCCGGCAGTTCGGAGAAATCCCCCGACAGGGTCTCCTCGGGCCATTCCCCGAGGTCGGCCGGGATCTCGGAGGGCGGCATCGACCTCCACTTCCTGAGGCAGAGATAGTTCCCCCTCCCCTTGAGGAGCGCGGTCCCGGCAGGGATCGAGAGCAGCCCCGCCACGTCGGGGATGTCCCTCAGGAAGAGCTGGTCCTGGAGCGTCAGGGTGGCGGTGGAGATCGTCGTGCGCCTGCCCGAGAGCATGGAGGGCACCAGATAGGCCAGGCTCTTGCCCACCCCCGTGCCCGCCTCCAGGATGTACCGGCCCCCGTCCTCGATGGATCTGGAAACCATCAGGGCCATAGCGGTCTGCCTCGGCCTCCGGCCGAACCTCCCGGCCGACCCGCCCTCGAGGCCGTGGTCGAAGAAGCCTGCCACGGCCTCCTCAAGACCTTCCATCTGACCTCCTGGAGGGCCTGACGTCCTGGAGATGGAGCCTGAGCTCCCTCCGGCCCCTGAACTCGTCGATCCTCAGGCAGTATGCGAGATCGAGCGAACCCTGCGCGGGGCGCTCGAGCCCTCCCATCCCGAATCCTATCGCCCTGAGCTTCCTGCCTCCGATCGAGAACGAGCAGCTCAGGTGCCTGCCGCCCCCGACCCTGCTCCACTCGACGGGCCTGGCGTCGCCCGTGATCCAGACCGGCTCCTCGTTGCCCTCGCCGAAAGGCTCCATCCTGGAGAGCTCCCTGGCCAGATCCATGGTCAGGTCATCCTCCGACAGCCTCCCGTCCAGCAGCACCGCTCCGGCATCCGGGCCCTCCGGCAGCCTCGCACCGACCTCGGCGTTGAACCTGGCCCGCAGCTCCTCGAGGTCGGATGCCCTGAATTCGAGCCCTGCGGCTCCGGCATGGCCGCCGAAGTTCCCGATCATGCCGCTCATGGAGGAGAGGATCTCGAAGAGGTTGATCCCGGGAACGCCCCTGGCGGAACCCCTCGCGCCTCCGTCCCTGTCCACCGCGCAGAGGACGACCGGCCTGCCCTCCTCCGATGCAAGCCTGGAGGCGGCTATCCCTATCACGCCCTTGTGCCAATCCGGCGAAGCGAGGAAGAGAGCCGGATCGCCCTCGAAACCGGCCGAGAGCCTGGCGGCCTCCTCCGTCACCTTCCGGTCGAGGATCCGCCTGGCGTCGTTCGTCCTCTCCATCTCGTCAGCGGCTTCGACCGCTTCGTCGAACGAATCGGCGAGGAGGAGTTCGAGCACGGGGGCGGCAGAGGCGATGCGCCCGCAGGAATTCAGCCTGGGGCCTATCCGGAACGAGACATCGGTCCCGGTAGTGCCCTCCAGATCGAAGCCCGCCCTGGCGGCCAGCGCGGAGATGCCAGGCACGGCTCCATTCCTGAGCATCTCTAGACCGAGTCTCGCGATGATCCTGTTGTCCCCAGAGAGCGGGACGATGTCGCAGATCGTTCCTATGCACGCCAGTGCGATGGATCTCCCGGGCATCCCGGGAGTCCCTGTCATCTCCGAGAGAGCCCTCCCGAGCAGGAAGGCGGTGCCCGAACCAGAGAGTGACGCCCATGGGCAGGGATCTCCGGTACGGCTCATGCGGGGGTCGACTATCGCCGAAGCCTTCGGGAGTTCGGGGCCGGGTTCGTGGTGGTCGGTGACCACCGTCCTGATGCCGGCCGATTCGAGGGCCGCGACCTCGGCGCAGGCGTTGATGCCGCAGTCGACCGTGACCAGCGTCCCGGCCCCGGTCTCCGATGCGATCTCGACCGCCCTGCCGCCCAGTCCGTACCCGTCCTCCATCCTGTCGGGGATGTGTATGGAAGGTACAGCACCGGCCGCCTCGAGCGCCCCGTTCATCACGGCGGAGGCCGTCAGCCCGTCGGCGTCGAAGTCGCCCCAGATCAGCACCCGGCTTCCCCTGGAGGCGGCCTCGGCCAGGATCGCGGCTGCATCGCGCATGCCCGGGATGGAGTCCCAGTCCGAGAGGTCGTCGATCGAGGGTGAGAGGAAGCGCCCGAAGCCGGCGGGATCGTGCCCGCGTCGAGCCAGGACCAGGGCCATGGGCAGAGGCAGGCCGTGGTCCAGGGCTGAACCCGGATCAGGATTCGGACGCTCTGGATTCCGTGCGGTCCACCTCTTCATGGGTCCGCTTGCTCGGGAAGGGGCAGGGTCGGGCTGTAAGCCGGGTTCTGTGCCATGAGGCGGCAGCCATCCATCTGGGACTCCGGTCTCCCGGAGCCTCTAGCGGCCTACCCGGAGGTCGAGGGAGCGGGCAGCTCCCTGTCCCGCAGGACTCCCTCCCTATTGGGCCTTGCACCGGGCGAGGCTTGCCTTGCGAACCGGGTTGCCCCGGTCCCGGTGGGCTCTTACCCCACCTTTTCACCCTTGCCGCCGGGCGGCGGTTTCGTTTCTGTGGCGCTTTCTTTCCGTTGCCGGAACCGGGTGCTACCCGGCGCCCTGCCCTACGGTGCCCGGACTTTCCTCCCCACCGAGGGGGCGGCTGCCCGCCCGGCCCTGCCTTTGCCCTAAACTCCCTCGGCGGGCCCCCGGTTCCCGTCGAGATCGACTACGTACCTACCGCAGATCGGACAGGAATACGAGACACCCTGGCCGATCTCGACCGCATTCTGAGGAGGGACATTGGTGTGGCAGCCGCCGCACGCCCCTCTGACAAGGCCGACGACGGCGCTCGACCTGCCCGACATCCTGAGCTGCTCGTACTTCCTCAGGAGTCTCACCGACACCTCTGCCGCGCGGGCCGTCCTGTCCCCTTCGAGCCTGGAGATCTCCTCCCGAAGCGATTTCTCGCGCTCCGCCAGGAGTTCCTTCTTCTTCGAGGCCCGTTCGGAGTATCTGTCGAGCTTCTTCCTAGCGTCCTCGATGGAGCCGCGGGTGCCGTCCTCCTCGTACATGAGTTCGAGCGTGCGGCTGTCGATGTCGTCGATTCTCTTCTCCACATATGCGATCTGTTCGAGCATCGCCTTGTACTCGGCATTCGTCCTGAGCGAAAGGAGCTTCGTCCTGTATTCGGCGAGCTTCTGGCGAGCCTCTGTCTTCTCGCTCTCGCATTTCTTCTGGGCCGACGCCAGGTCGGCGAGCCTGCTCTCCACGCCTGCGAAATCGTTTCTTGCGGCAGCCAGTTCGGCCTCGACGATGGACAGTTCGCCCGGGATGCCGGCGAGTTCCGCCCTCTCCCTGTCGAGCAACAGGTCCACTTCCTGCAGCATAAGGAGACCCGAGAGTGAGCCTTCCAAAGTCAGCCTCCGGGGGGATGCGAAAAGGGGTGTGCCCGGAGGCACACCCCGCCGTTCGTCCCGGCATGTCGTTCCGGGGTCACTCGGAGCCCGGACATGGCGGGAAAGAGTGGTGGGCGGGACAGGAGTCGAACCTGCGACCCCAAACGTGTGAAGCTTGTGCTCTAGCCAACTGAGCTACCCGCCCTTCGAGATGATCTGGTGGGCCCACCTGGACTCGAACCAGGGACCGACCGGTTATGAGCCGGTGGCTCTAGCCAACTGAGCTATGGGCCCCTGGCCGGGGCGAAACTACACGGAACCGGTCCCCGGTGTCAAGAAATGCGTGTTGACCGCTTCCCGCGCCGCTCCTACATTCCCGGCACACGACGGATCGGTGCCGGAGTGGCGGAACGGCAGACGCGGTGGACTCAAAATCCACTGTCCGCGAGGGCGTGAGGGTTCGATCCCCTCCTCCGGCACCACGCGCTCACTCCGGCTGAGCCGGAGTGAGCTGGCCTGGCAGCTGCCCGCCATCGCGGGCTCATCCCGCAGGGCGGGCAGCGAGAAGGCCCGGAGCGTACTTCCTCAGACGCCCGAAGGGCTACTAACACTCTTCCAAGCCTGTGCTTATGCACTCAGTCAAATGGCGAACTGAAAGTCTCTGCCGGTTCCTCCATGGAACCGGTAATAAACCTACGTCATGGCGGGAGTGATGGTCTCTCGCATGTTTGCTCCGCAAACATGCTGGCGACGCCTTCATTTCCGCGTCAGCGGAAATGAAGGGCCTGGCAGCTTCCCGCCATCGCGGGCTCATCCCGCAGGGCGGGCAGCGAGAAGGCCCGGAGCGTACTTCCTCAGAAACAGCCGAAGTCTTCTACTACTATCTCGAGCAGATGATGCTGCGGCAGTGCAGTGATGCCGCAGACGAAGACCCGGATCCGCGGAGGCGGATCCGGCACGCCCTCTCGCAGGTTCCCTGCGGGAACCATGCTGCGGGCTACCCCTCAATTCTGCTGAGCAGAATTGAGGGAATCCGCCAGATCGTTTATGCTCACCGGCTTGTACAGCACCGCCGCGCCTCCGCCCGGGAAGCGCACGCCCGAACCGGCATCCGCGATCACTACGGCGCGGCACTTCGGGCAGGTCCTGACGATCTCCGCGAGGCAAGCATCCGCCTCCGACTGGTCGCGGGGCGAGTCTATCACGGCCACCCCCGCGGGGCGCCCCAGGGGTGCGAGTTCGAGCACCATTCGAGCCGTGGATTCGGTGACCAGATCGAATCCCAGGAGCTGGAGCATCTCGCCGCTCGAACCCTCCGGGGCATCACCGAGAGTCACGAGGAGCGCGAGGGGTTTCTGCGCGACGGGACCCTGTCCCTTCCGGGCCTGGGTTTCGGACTTCCTGCCTCCCCGCACGGCCTTCTCCATCTGGCTGTCGAGCAGGACGCTTATGACCGCCCTGGAACCGTCGATGAGCACCGAGGCGGTGTAGAGCCTGCAGACCACCCTCGCCCCAGCGCTGTCGACCACGGTGGCCTCCACCGACTTGAGCGAACGGCCCTGCCTCCCGAGGTCGACCACGAAGGAGAGGCCTGCCTCGACCAGGGTCCTGCCGATGACGGATTCGCGCGTGGTGCCGAACAGGTCGAGGCAGGCGTCGTTCATCTCGAGGACCTGCCCGGTCGATGCGTCGGCGGCCATCACGGCCACTGGGATGCTCCTGAAGAGAAGGCTCCTGCCGTCGGGATCGGGCGCCATGGACAGCGGCCTCGAGCGGCCGGCCGGCTCGTCCTCTCTGCCGGGGATCTCCTTCGTGCTCATCAGCCCTTCGCTGTCAGCGCGGAAACGCCGTTCTGCCATGATCCGACATGTCTAAGATGCATCACCGGAGCCCGGGGAGGAACCTCCTCCCGCCGTGTCACGGGCGGCCATCCTCATCCGCGCGGCCATAAGGACTGCCCGGGCGGCGGCCACCGCGATCTCGCGCCTCCTGCTCCTCAGCAGGGGGAGCATGATTCCGGGCCTCGCTCCCGAGAGAGCCGCCAGCCTCGCGAGAGCCGCGAGGTCCTCGCTCCTGCGTTCCACCCCGGCGCTCTCCGCGGCGGATGCCGCCGCAAGTATCATGCCCGCCCCGGGAGGGATGCCCCTCTTCTCCATCACCGTCACGATCAATGCGAATACATGACCGTCCGCCGAGCCGGCAGCCCTCTCGAGAGCAGCTCCCAGCTTCCGCCCGCCCCTGCCGGGGAGGGCGGCGAGGCACCTGAGGGCCGGGATGGTCGAACCGGTGCCCAGCAGCCCCGTCGCCGCATCCTCGACCGAATCCATCATGGGTGGGGAGAGGGACGACGGATTCAGCCACTGGAGGGCTTGCGCGGCCCCGCCGTCGAGTCCCGCCTCGCGGGCTATCAGGAGCGCCCCTTCATCCCCCCCGGATGCGGCTATGGCCTTCCAGAGCGCCGCGCTCCTCTGCCCTGGCGCTCCCGAGACCATCTCCGACAACACGCCCATCGCCCCGGGATCGGCGAGGAGAGCCAGGCCCTCCAGGGCCGCCTCACGCTCCGCCGAGTCGTTCCGGGTCCCGTCCTCGGGCATTCCCAGCCTGCCCAGGAGGATTCCGAGCGCCCCGGGCGCCCTCACCGCCCCTGCCGCCCTCAGGGCAGCCCTCCTGACCCAGGTGCTGGGATCACCGGTCCTCTCCGCAATGGCCTCCGCCGATGAGGCTGATCCGGATAGGGCGAGCGCCTCCACCGCCCTGGTCCTCACATGGGGGCTGGGATCCGTGAGGGATTCGACCAGGATCGCCTGCGATCCAGGACAGGCCAGGGAACCGAGCGAGAGTGCCGCGCTCTTCCTTATGCCATCGGGCAGACCGCTCGAGAGGATGCTCTCGAGGAGGCCCGAAGCCCTCCTGTCTCCGGCTATCCCTGCGGCCTCCAGCACGGCCTTGGCGTCGGAATGATCACGGGTTCCGGAGTCAAGGAGCCCGATCCATACAGGCTCAATGCTTCCGGGGTATCTCTGCCGCCCGTCGCCGCAGCCCTCTGCGGGAGCTCCGGCACCGGCCCCGACGATTTCAGTCAGGGTATGCGGAGCGAGGTCGCCCCGTTTTTCGCGCTTCGCGACCCCGGCGGCACCGGCGAGCTCCTCGAGGGTCATACCGGCCCTCAGGTCGAGGACGACCGTGCAGACGTCCACGAATGGGAAGAACCGGAACCTGCCGAAGCGGTCGAGCGTCTCTATCCCGCCCCTCGCCCTGTCGGACTCTGAGTAGAATGCAGGGGCGCGGGACCTGAACTCCTCGCGCGCCGAAGCCATCGCCCGTTCGAGCAGGGGTCCGGGTCCTACGCAGACGAAGTCGTCACCCCCGACGTGACCCGTGAAGAGGCCTCCGCATGCGCGCGTGAGCGACTCGGCCAGGGTCCTTATGACGGCATCGCCGCGCGAGAAGCCGTAGTAGTCGTTGAAGGGCTTGAAGTCCGTGATGTCGGCATAGGCCACGGCAGCCCCGCCGGACCGGATGGCCGCTCCCAGCACGGCCGCTATCCTGGCGTTGCCGGGCAGGCCCGTGAGCGGGCTCTCCTCCCTGGCCGATCCTATCCGTGCAACAAGGTTTTCGACATAGGCAGAGACCGCTTCGCGCGGAAGCCCCGGGGGCAGCACCGCCCAGGCCCCGGCCCCGAGCCACGCCCCGGCGTCTTCCGGTCCGGCTATCGCTATCCAGGGCAGCCCAGCCGCCACGAGAGGCGCTGCGACCCCGGATGCCTCGCCCGGATCGAATCCGGGGCCCACCACGCAGGGGCCGTCCGCATCACGGCAGGGTTCCGGGAGGCCGGACCGGCCGGATGTACCCGGGGTCAGGAATCTGACCAGGAGCCCCCCTCCGTCACTGGAGCCGGCCGAGCGGCTCCGGTCTGGTGCATACGGCCCTTCCGAGGATGGCTTCGACGATAAGGTCGGGATCGATCATCCCCACCGGCTGGCCCGACGATCCGAGGACGACCCCCGCCGGGGCGCCCGACCTGCGCAGGTCGTAGAGGACCTTCCCGAGGACGGTCGATCTGTCGAAGGAGGGGATCCCCTCGATGATCCCCGGCAGGTCCCAGTCGCCGGTCTGTCTCAGGAGCAGCGAAGTCCGCACGATCCCGGCCAGGTTCCTGCCGCCGGGCTCGAACACGAGCAGGAATCCGGCATCCCTCGAGAGTGCGACCCTCGCGGCCTCCTCCCTGGAGATGTCGGAGGGTATGGAGGGATAGTCCTCGTAGCCCTTCATGTGCCTCTCGGCGGGAGCTGATCCCAGGTCGAGCACGCGGTCGGCGTCCCTGCCGGCCTCCGCCCCCTCGGAATGCAGGTAGGACCTGACCTCCTCCCTGCTCTCGAAGAACCTGGAGGAGCCTCCCCTGCCCATGAGGAGCCTGGGGAGCCACCCAGCGACGAGGACTACGGGATACAGAACAGTCCTGATCATCGAGAGGGGAAGGGCGGCCCTGTCCACGAGCGAGTCGCGGTGCATGAAGGCCGCATGCTTGGGTATGACCTCGGCGAAGACGAGGATTGCGAGACCCACTGCGACTGCTGACGCCGTCTCGATCCAGGGCCTGCCGGTGGCTTCGGCCAGGCCGGCGGCCAGGCTCGAGCAGAGGACCGTTCCTATGTTGGTCCCGACCAGCGTGGTCGTCAGATAGCGCTCCGGGTCCTTCATGAACCTGACGCTGCGGGCGGCCCTGGGATCGCCCTCCCTGGCCCTGGCCAGCGCCCTGATCCTGCTGGCCGCCGAGAAGGCGGTCTCGGTACCGCTCGAGAAGGCGGTCAGGGCAAGCGACAGCAGCATCAGCACCCAGTCCGTCACTGCGCCTCCCCCTCCACCTTCTCTATGAACAGGGTCCCTATCCGGCGGCCCTCCATGGTGAGCACCCTCATGAGGATGCCGCCGATCTCGAGGGTGTCGCCGACGGCC
>JAKLEF010000072.1 GCA_022703195.1 Candidatus Fermentibacterota bacterium
GTGAGAGCCCGTCCGGCAACGGCGAGCCTGATCGCTCCGGCTACGACGAGCGAGACTCCGAGCAGGACCATCGTTCCCGCGAAGAGATCGAGCCTGTGGAGCGTCCCGATGAGGCTGGTCAGCCCCGGGAGGTAGCTCTCGCCGTACACCACGTCGTAGACGCCCTCGAATCCCGAAAGCGAGCCTGCGAGCGTCGCCATCCTGTCGGAGTTCCTCCAGGAGGGCAGCAGGGCGATCTGCAGGGATGCGGGGAGCTGGAATCCCTCTCCCATCAGGTCGAGGAGCCCTGCCCTGTCTGGGATCTCGGCCCTGAACACCGCCTCCGCCTCGGCCGGAGAGACGTAGTAGACGGACAGCACGCCGTCCATTCCGCTCACGATGTCTGCCAGCGCTCGGGCATCGGCCTCCGCCGTGCCCGTCTCGAGGAAGACCTCGATCCCGACCTCGCTCTGCTCACGCTCCAGTATCCTCCTGAGATTCCAGGTGACGACCAGGAACGTGTCGAACACGACGAACGACAGGCTCACCATGAGGAACGTCGAGGCGAGGGCGGACTTCTTGCCGCTCATGTTGAGCCAGGTCTCCCTGATGACGGGCATGGCGGGGATCACACGTACTCCCCCGGCCTGAAGTCCGAAGGATCCCTCAGGCGGCCCTGGTCTATGAAGACGAGCCTGGCGAGCCCCGGAGGGATCTGCCTGGGGTCGTGCGTGGCCATAAGGACGGCGGTGCCGCTCCTGTTGATGTCCACGAGGAGCTCGATAACCCTGCGGGAGACCATCGGATCCAGATTGCCGGTGGGCTCATCGGCCAGCAGCAAGGATGCGCCACCATGGCCCGGGCCACGGCAACTCTCTGCTGCTCGCCGCCCGAGAGCTCGTGGGGCATGGAAAGCCGCCTGTGGCTGAGCCCCAGCTCGCCGAGGAGGGAGAAGACCCTCTTCCTTACGGCGCGCGGGCCTGCGCCTGCCACCTGCAGGGGCAGCGCCACGTTGTCGAAGACGGTCCTGTCCGGCAGGAGCCTGAAGTCCTGGAAGACCACGCCTATCTTCCGGCGGAGCTCGTGGAAGTCGGAAGGCTTCATCCTGTCCGAGGCGAAGCCCGCCACCTCCACGCGGCCCCTGGAGGGGAGATCGCCCATCCAGATCAGCCGGAGTATCGTCGTCTTCCCCGCCCCGCTCGGACCGGTCAGCACCACGAACTCGCCGGGATCCACGCTGAAGGAGACATCCTCGAGAGCGGGCCACTCCGAATAGGATCGGCAGACCCTGTCGAACATTATCATCGCTCGTGCCCCCGGCACCCGAGGCGCCGGCCCGGTACGGGCACCTCGGGAGGCGATCCCCCGGCGGGATCAGGCCTGACCGGCACTGCCGGGCACCCCATCGGGCGTGACTTCGTGGAAGAGAGACGGACGGTCACGCCTGGCCACCTGCCTGCCGGCGGGCAGGGCATCGACGATGAACGACGCATCGCGGCCGTCGGGCATGGACATGTCGATCCTGTCGCCGGCGGATATCCTCGCAGCCGGCTTGGCGGTCCGTCCGTTGATCCTGACGAATCCGCCGTCGCAGGCGTCTCCGGCGAGGCTCCTCGTTCTGAGGATGCCGGCCAGCCGGAGGAAGACGTCAATCCGCATCCCGGGTGTAGATGACGGGCACCGCCGTCCGGAGGGAGTCGACGAGCGAGTTCAGCCCGTGCGTGTAGACGACGTTCCTCGCCAGGTCGTCGAGCCAGTCGCGTTCGAAGCCGGTCCAGTCGAATCCCTGCGCGGCGCCGTCGTCCCTGATGATGGCATAGGCGGATGCGTCACCGAGGAGGACGGGGCCGGAAATCGACCCGGGGCTGGACGAAGCCAGGAGCCCGGCCGCCTCGGGGATGGAGTTCTCGACCAGCACGATGCCCAGGGTTCCGCCGTCCCTCGATGACAGGGGATCGGCGCTCCACCGCAGTGCGGCCTCCCCGAAGGCGACGGCGCCGGACCTGACGAGCGAGGCAACCGAGTCGGCCAGGCTGCCGGCACGGTCGGCATCATCCTGTTCCAGATCGAGGAGGATCAGGATGTGGCTCGCCGTCATCATCCCGGTCGAATCACGGGAGTCGAGCCTCGCGAGGTGCGCCCCGTAGGGCGAGAGGAACGGCCGGGACATGCCGCCCGGCTCGAGGGCGTCCAGGGCGGCCACGAACGTGGGGGTCATGTCGCCCGGTCCGAACTGGCCCAGGAAGCCGCCTTCGGCCGCCGAACCGGGATCCTGGGAATACTGCACGGCCAGGTCGTCGAAGGACTCGCCTGCCGAAATCCTGTCGGCGAGACCCGCGAGGAACACCAGGGCCGAGTCGGCCTCCGGCCCTCCGGGGAGCACGGGTATAAGGATCCAGGACAGGTTCCTGGGCATCAGCTCCTCTTCGAGGATGTCGAGATTGGAGTTGAGGTAGCTCACGGGGTCGGCGGGCAGCGTTTCGAGCAGCTTCGACGTCTTCGACTGGACGAAATCCGAGACGGCCCGCTGCTCGCCCATGAGGTCCGAGAGCTGCAGCCTGAGTTCGTCCTCGGAGAGCCCGGCCTCCGCGAGAGCCGAGAGATACTGCTGTTCGGATCCGAACTCCTCCCTCATCTCCTCGATCCGGCCATCGACCATGGCCGCGACCGCCTCCGGGCCGGGGAAGAACCCGGCGTCCCTGGCGCCCTCGACCAGGAGCCTCTCCTCGACGATCTCCGAAAGGGCGACGGCGAAGGAGGCTGAGTCGCCGGGGACGGGACGCGAGAGGGCCTCAGCCGTCGCAGCGAGCCTGTCGTAGATCTCCGATCTGAGGATGGGATAGTCGCCGACCACAGCCTCGATCCGGTCGGCGGTACCCCAGGCGGAAACCAGGATCATCAGCGCCAGCATGACTCATCGACCTCTACTTCCCTGACTGCCCTGGCGGCGTCCAGGAGGCTGTCCACCACGGCGAGCCGCTCCTGTTCGAGCATCACCTGGGACAGGCTCTGTACGACCCTGGCCGTGTCCGTCAGCGGCCTCGTCTCGGTAACCAGGAAGATGTGCCATCCGAGATCGGAGCCCACCACTCCGCCCAGTCCATCCAGGCGGCCCGTGACGGCCGGAAAGCCCCTGCCCGTGAGTTCGCCCCCCACCATGAACCCCATGTCACCGCCGATTGCAGCCTTCTGGCCCAGGGATATGTTCTCGGCCGTCACCTGGAAGCTCTGGCCGGCCGAGATCCTTGCCCGGAGCGATTCCGCCGCGAGGCTGTCGGCGGTCAGTATCTCGAAGTAGTGTCTCTCGACGAGGTACAGCAGGCTGTCAGTGCGCATGAGGGCCATAACCTCGTCGGCCGTGGGCTCCTCCACCGACGCCAGGGCCGACTCGAGCATCAGGTCGCGGAGATAGACCTGCCTGGCCCTGCGCTGGATGAACCCGGAGACCACCGGATCCTCGAGGCCCGATTCGACCGCGAGCTGAGCAAGCAGTTCGTCCTCGACCCATGATTCGGGCCCTGGCCCGGTTCCCACCAGGCTTATCTCGTCGGCATAGAGGCACCTGTCACCGACGCTCGCGGCCACATGGCGATCAGGATCGGCGCCGCCCTCACCGGTGGCCGGCATCCCGTCGTCGACGGCGGCGGACCGGCCTGCGAGAAGGAAGGCCCCGAGGATGACCACGACGGAGACGGCCACCGCGACCGCCGGCAGCAGCCTGCCGGTCCCGGCACCGTTGCCGGGCTCACTGGCTGACGTGCTCAAGCAGTCTCTCCGGATAAACCGAAACGGCATGGAGGGTCTCGAGGGAGTCGAGCAGGGTCATGACGGCCGTTTCCTGTGCGTCCATCATGAGCTCGTCACCTGCGAGCTGGAAGATCTCCTCGTCGGACGGGGCCGGCACGATGGGCCTGGTCTCCAGCAGCTTGATGATGTGGAACCCCATGGAAGTCTCGATTATGCCGCTCGTCTGACCCGGGGACAGGGAGAAGGCGGCCTCCTCGAACCCGAGCACGGCCTGCCCGCGGCGGAGCCAGCCGAGGTCGCCGCCCTCGGCCGCGCTGGGGCAGATCGATACCTCCTGGGCCAGGACGTCGAAGCTCTCGCCCGCCTGCAGCCTGGCCTGGGCCGCCTGAGCCTGCGCCATGTCGGGGAGGAGTATGTGCCTGGCGTGGATCTCTATCTCGTAACTCCCCCTCCAGGCCGACACGTAGTTCTCGACCGTGAGGAGGGACATCTCAACATCCGCGGTCTGCTCTCCGAGGTAGGCCTCCAGGAGGATCTGCCGTACCGCCTGGTCGATGGCATAGGCGATCTCGGGCCTCTGATCCATGCCGTCGGCCATGGCGGCATGGACCACCAGCTCTTCGCGCACCCAGCTCCTGAGCATCTCCTCGGCTTCGGCCTCGCTGCCGACCGCCAGATACTGCCGGTTCTCCTCCCCGCCCACCATGGCTACGAGCTGGTCCCAGGTGAGGGTGGACTCGTCGACAGAGGCGAGAACGTCGGCCCGGGCCGGCGTGGGAAGCAGGATGAGGATCGTCGCGGCGAGGACAGCATATCGCATTGGAAACCCCCGTCTCGTTTCAGTAGGAACCGGACCACGGATCGACGTTCTCGACCGCGGAAGTGTCTATCTCTACACCCATGTCGGCAGCCAGTTCCTCCATGAAGGCGTCGAAGGTCTCCTGGATGCGCACGGCCCTGCAGTCGTCCGACAGGATGCCCCAGATCTCGGCGGGTTCGGCTTGCTGTTCGGGCAGGATCTCCACGACCTGGAAGTAGGCTCTGGCCCCCTCCACGCCCATCTCGAGCGGACCGCAGACGACACCCGGAGACTGCGAGAACACCGCATCCGCGATCGCTCCGAAGGCCTCCGCCGGCTGCGGCTCTGTGGGGGCGGGGGAACCGGATTCGTCGACGAAGGTCCAGGAGGAGAGCTCGTCGAAGGAATCAGGGGTCCCGATGGAATCGGCCGCCTCCTCCGGGATATAGGCCAGCAGCGCGGACCTACGCTCGGGGATCATGTAGGAAGCCCCGTTCGAGTCGTACCAGGCCATCACCTCCGCCGAATCGGGCGCTTCGACCGCATCCAGCACGTTCAGCCGGAGAAGGTGCTCGACCGAAGCCATGGCCGCGACCGGTGCGAGGATCGAATCCGGCACGCCCTCCGAACGGGCTCTGTCGGCCGCCCACCTGGTCTGTGCCACGGAGCTCACGTAATACCAGAGATCGATGCCGGCGCCTGCCCCCGACTGGTCCGGCGGCAGGAACGCCGAAAGCTCGGCGGGCGGGTTGCCGAAGAAACACCAGCGCCCCGTGCGGGTTGCCAGATCGACCATGTCGCCTGCCGTCACCTGTCCGCCGGCGTAGAAGGCCAGCACCTCCGACCTGTCGATCCCGGATGTGTCCGTCATCCCGTACTGGCCGCCTTCGACCGAGAGCCTGCGGGCGAGAGCCTCGATGGCCGTGCTCCTCGGATCGAGCGCCAGTTCCGACTTGAGCACCTTCTGGAATGCCGATACCGCGACCTCGGGGGGCACCGAATCGAGAAGGGCCTCCTGCCCGGTCTCGAGTTCGGCGACTGCCCAGACGCCGTAGAGGGGTGCGATGAACGGCCCGGTTCCGGCATGGCCCGAGAACGCCTCCTCGATGTCCGCCGGGAACTGCCAGAGGTAGCCGTCCATTCGCCTGTAGCTCGAACCGCCCATGCTCCAGGGCGCCAGGGCCATGGGCATGCCGGCCGGGAAGTCCGGGGAGCCCCATGCGTCGAGTGCGTGAACAGCACCCATGCTGTCCGGCAGGAGAATCACTTCCAGGGAGAACGTGCGGGACAGGTCGATGAAGTCCTCCATGTCAGGGTTCTCCTGCATGTAGGCGGAGAACCTCTGCTCCGTCCATGAAGCCGACAGGGCGGCATCCTGGTAGAGGGACACCCACCATTCCGATCCGGGCGCGCCCATGCGCTCCGCGGCCTGCTCGAGGAGGTCCTTGTCGACCAGCCTCTCGACGAGAGAGAGCCTTCCTCCGGGAGAGAGCACCTCCACCTGCTCGGAAGGGCTGAGCCGCTGGAAGGCCTGCTCGAAATCCTGCTCCGTGATCTGCCTGTCGCCAACTGTGGCCAGCACGTCGGGCTTCGACCCGCATCCGGCTGCGAGGACGACGGCCGCAAGACCCAGCGCTCCATAACGCATCGGTGTCACCTCTCGAAAATGTGGGTGTAGTCGGGTATTGATAGCATCTCAGGCGAGCAGCCGCAATATGGAGGCAACCGCCCCGGTCGTCTCTCCGGGGCCGGCACAGTCGATCCCGATGACCGTCCTGCCGGTCTTCTCATGCCTCATGGAGAGGCCGGGTCTCCCGGAGAGCGCCTTCGAGGCCTGGGCGCCCCTCCCGGGGCCGAGGACGATGCGAACCGATCTGCCGCTCCCGATCACTTCCTCCGCGCCCGCACCGCGTGCCAGGAGATGGATCCTCGCCCTCTCCGCGCAGTTCACCACCTGCTCCGGAGGATCGCCGAACCTGTCCCTCACGAAGCCCTTCCAGTCCTCTATCTCCGACTCGCTCCCTGCCCTCCATACGTACCTGTAGAGGCGCACCCTCTCGACGACGTCCGGCATGTAGTCCTCGGGCAGGAAGGCCTCCATGGGCAGCTCGATCCTGACCTGCTGCACGGCATCCCCGGCCGATCCCGAAAGCCTCTCGGCCTCCTCCCGTATGAGGGACTCGAACATCGAGTACCCTATGGATTCGATGTGGCCGTGCTGCCGCGCCCCCAGGAACTCGCCCGCACCCCTTATCTCGAGGTCCCTCATGGCCATGTGCCATCCGGACCCGAGCTCGGTGAACCTCTGGATCGACTCGAGCCTGTTGCGCGCCTCCGGGCTCATGCCGGCCCTGCCGGCGGGATGGATCAGGTAGCAGTATGCACGGAGGTAGCTCCTCCCGACGCGCCCCCTGAGCTGGTAGAGGTCGGCCATCCCGAACGTGTGGGCGTTGTCGATGAAGATGGTGTTCACCCTCGGCAGGTCGAGGCCGGATTCGATGATCGCGGTCGACAGGAGGACGTCGCAGTCTCCCTGCATGAAGGAGGACATCACGTCCTCGAGCTGCTCGGGCTTCATCTGGCCGTGGGCCGTGGCGATCCTGACGCCCCCCAGGAAGCCCGCGAGTTCGGCCCGCACCTTCTCGAGCGTGTGGATCCGGTTGTGGACGAAGAATACCTGCCCTTCGCGCTCAAGCTCCCTCTGGACGGCCGTCTGTATCACCCTTCGGTTGAAGGTGACGAGCTCGGTGTGGATGGGGTACCTGTCGCGCGGCGGGGTGGCGATGATGGAGATGTCCCTGAAGCCCGAGAGGGCCATGTGCAGCGTCCTGGGGATCGGAGTGGCGGTCATCGAGAGGGTGTCCACCGAGGTCCTCATCTCCCTGAGGTATTCCTTCTGCCTGACCCCGAACCGGTGCTCCTCGTCGATTATGACGAGCCCCAGCCTGTTGAAGCGCACGTCCTTCGAAAGCAGCATGTGGGTCCCGACCACTATGCCGGCCGTGCCTTCCGCCAGTTCCTCGAGCACCTTCCTCCTGGTCTCCCTGTCCTGGAAACGGCTCAGGCAGGCCACCTTCACCGGGAACTCGGCCAGCCTGTCGCGGAAGGTCTGGTAATGCTGCTCGGCGAGGATCGTGGTGGGCACCATCACGGCCACCTGCCTCCCGGCCTCGGCCATCCTGAACGCCGCACGGAGCGCCACCTCAGTCTTGCCGTACCCGACGTCGCCGCAGACCAGCCTGTCCATGGGCGTGTCGGAGAGGAAGTCGCGCTTCGTCCTATCGATGGCCTCCTGCTGGTCGGGCGTCTCCTCGAAGGGGAAGGTCCTCTCCAGGGTTTCCATCAGGTGCCCGGCCGGGCCGAGGGGCTCGCGCCTCCTGGCCATCCGCTCGGCATAGATCACTGCGAGCCTGCCGGCGATCTCGCCCGCACGGGCCCTCGCCCTGGAGACCTTCGCGTTCCACTGGCCGGTACCGATCCTGTCGAGCTGCGGGGAGGCATCGCCGGGGACCATGTACCTGTGGACCTGACCGACCTCGGAGACCGGGATGAGCAGCCTGTCGCCGTCGGCATACTCGATGGCCAGGCAGTCGAGGGTCTCGCCTCCGGACTCCACCCTCTCCAGGCCCCTGAACAGCCCGACGCCGTACTGCCTGTGGACCACGAGGCTCCCCGGCGGGAGATCGTCGACCGACGAAACCGACTCCCCGCCCCTGAAGCGCCTTACGATGCCTGGCCTCCGCCTGCCCGAGAGCAGCCGCCGTTCGACGAGCACCGCTATCCTCTCCTCCGGCATCCTGAAACCCTCGGAGAGGGAGGCCACGTCCACGGACACGGAGGACTCCAGCGCCGGCGGCAGGAGGGAGCGGAAGGTCTCGGCCTCGGCGGGGGTGTCGCAGCAGATCCCGATCCTGTATCCCTCCGACCTCCACTGGGCGAAGAGCCGCAGCATCTCCTCGGGATGGCCCAGGAAGCTCTCCTGAGGCATGGTGTGCGTGTAGCAGTCGACGTCGGAGGAGGGAGCCAGCTCCATCACGAGCGACCTGGGGCAGGCCGCCAGTGCCGTCAGCACCTGTTCCGGCTCGAAGAACTGGTCTCCGAACCCGAAGGGCAGGCTCCCGGGGAACGACTCCCGCAGGACGGCGTGCGAGGATTCCATCGATTCGCGGATCCTGTCCGGCTCGACCATGACGACGGTGCCGATCGAGGGCAGGTAGTCGAGGAGCGACGACAGCCCGTCCATGAAGACCGGGAGATGGTGCTCGATGCCGGGGAAGCT
>JAKLEF010000073.1 GCA_022703195.1 Candidatus Fermentibacterota bacterium
ATCCAGGTCTACGCCGACGCCGGCGGAGAGCCCGAGCTGGGATACCTGGCCGGCATGATGGACAGGGCTCTGTCGTCGGGCGAACGCGATCCGCAGACCCTCAACGCCTTCGCATGGACCCTCGCCGAGAGGGGGCTCGAGCCGGAGACGGCGGTGGAGCTCGCCACGGAGGCCCTCATGCTCGCTCCCGAAGACACGAACATCATGGACACCCTGGCCGAGGCGCTCTATGCGGCGGGGAGATGCGACGAGGCTGTCGCCCGGGAGACGGTGGCGCTCCGAATGGAGCCCGGCAGCGAATGGTTCAGGGACCAGCTCGCGAAGTTCACGGAGGCGCTCGAATCGCTCGAGAGCCGGGAACGGCCATCACCCTGTCTTCGTGGTAGATGACGAGGAGTTATCGGAGGCGCTCGAATCGCTCGGGAGCGCTCCGATCGAAGTCAGATCGAGATGATATCCGCCCGGCCCCGGAGACCCGGGAGCATCGCAGGGCGGAGCAATCCGGAGGTGTGAGCTTGAGCCCGCTTTTTCTCGCAGCCGCGGTGGATACCGTTGTAGCGCCCTATCACGACCAGATCTACGTGCACGAATGGGGCGCCGTCGTCTACAGGCGCGACGTCGTGGAGGCGGCGGGTGACGCCGGCGGCCCCTGGGTCGACTACTCCCAGACCATGGCCGAGGCACCCGTGATCTACATCTACGGGCCCGAGTTCACGGGCGACCTGACCGTGCGCTCCCAGGGCGACATCGTGAACGCGTACCCGGAGCCGGACGAGTCGTTCAGGATCGACGAATCGGTGGCTGGCGGCGCCTCGGCCGTCAGGTGGAACTCCATCTCGACGGAGTGCCCGTACCTGGTCGAACAGCCCTGGATGCACTCGCCGGCCGAGGAGACGATCGCGGGCTTCGACTGGGCAACGCGGATGTGGAGGCAGACGGAGTCCCTGATAATCAACCGGGAGTCCGACTCCTTCTCCGACATGTTCCTCTACTACGAGACGTCCTTCGAGCCCGGATCCTTCCCCCTCCCGCTCCCGGGGAGCATCAGCGACGGACATCCGCAGGTGATCCCGGTATCGGGCGAGGTGCTGGTTCTCTTCCGGCCGGACATGGACTGGATGGGGCTCGGGCTGGTGGACGCCGACGACCTGGACGAGCTGGGGAACGGCATCGAGATCACCGGCGAGTACTCGTCCGAACTCGCCCTGGAGACCGTTACGGATTGGGCGGAGGGCGAGCTGAAGGAGCCCGAGATCCGCGCGATGTGGGGCACCTGGGAGCCCTATGCCCTCTACGGCGACTGGGAGGGGCAGTACCTGGTGATCTTCCCGGTACCGTACGCCATGATCCCGCGCATAAGCACGCTGGAACTCACGAGCGAATCCGGGCTGCCGGTGGAGTACCACAGGTTCTTCCTGGGACTCGCCCCGGTGGAGCCCTGAGGTCGACTGCTAGGGAGAGGGCTTCCTGGGCCGGCGGGCCCCGGCCGAGAGCCGCCCCGTGAGCCAGGCCCAGTAGAGGTTGCAGCCCCCGACGGGGCCGAACGCGTCGAGGACCTCGCCTGCGAAATGGAGGCCGGGGTGCAGCCTGCTCTCGAGGCTCGCCGGATCGACCTCCTCGAGCGCGACGCCGCCTCCGGTGACCTCGGCCTCGTCCCAGCCGCAGTTCCCCGAGACCGGCAGAGGGCATGCCGACAGGACGGCCAGGAGCGACATCCTGCCATCCCTGGTCAGGTCGGCGAAGCGGATGGATGGATCGAGGCCGGCCCTTTCCACGATGAGCCCCGCCAGCCTCGAGGGCAGGTGCGATTCCAGCGCCTTCCTGACCAGCCCCCTCCCGGCCAGGAGCGCCTCCTCCCAGGCTTTCCGGTCGAGCCCGCCCCAGGAGACGGAGAGTGCAGCCGTCCGTGGCCCCGTCGCGGCGTGTGACGCGTCCATGACGACCGGTCCGCTGAAACCCCTGTGCGTGAAGAGGAGAGGCCCGCGGACCGAGAACGGCCTGCCTTCGAAGACGGACGAGATCGTCGCCTCGACGACGATGCCGGAGAGGCTCCCGAAGCCGGGATCGCCGGACAGAAGCGGCACCAGCGCGGGATAGACCGGCCTGACGGTATGGCCCAGCCGCGCAGCCTCCGCGAACCCCCAGCCTCCGCTGCCGGTGCCGGGCCACGACCTGCCGCCGGTCGCCAGCACCACCCTGCCCGACTCCACGGATTCCCCGCACTCGAGCGAAACGGTCCACCCGCGCTCCGAGGGCGAGATCGCGGAGACACGGCTCCGGTAGCGGAACACGGCCCCCGCCCTCCTCGCGATCCCCTCCAGGGCCCCCGTCACGGCCGGGGCGCCTCCGGGGACCGCGAAGAGCTTCCCGGTGGCGGCCTCGGGCCCGATCCCGACCCCCGCCTCGCGGGCGAAGAACGAACGGGCCTCCCCGGGCGACCATCCCCGGAGGATCTTCGCAAGGCTGTTCCGGGACGACGAGGTGACATACACCGATGGATCGGCGGCCGCGGGCAGGATGTTGCACCTGCCCCCGCCGGTGAGCGAGAGCTTTGCGCCGGGCCTGTCGTTCTGGTCTAGCACCAGCACGCCCGTGCCCGGGGATGCGAGCATGGCCGCCGCCATCAGGCCGGATGCCCCCGCCCCGATTACGATGGCGTCGAACCGCTCTGCCAGGCTATTCCCCCACTACCGCCACGGGGGCGTCGTGAGCCAGGGAGTAGTGCCCCCCGGTGATCACCTGCTCGCCCTCCGACACGCCTTCGACCACGGCGGTGAACCCCCTGCCGGAGCCGGCCGTGGTCACGTAGCGCCAGTCGGCCCTGCCGTCCACCACGGCGAAGACCATCTCGCGGCCGTCGCGCACCAGCACGGCCTCCTCGGGCACCAGGACCTGGTCGGGCACCTGGAGGGTCACGATCTCGACCCTGGCGGTGGCGCCGGGCCTGAGGCCGGGGAGTGGCGGGAGATCGACGATCACGCCGCCGGAGCGCGTCGAGGGATCGATCGTGGGCGAGACGGAGCCGACCGAGCCGACGAGGGTAGAGTCCCCCAGGGAGGGCACCGTCACGTATGCCCTGGCGCCCACCGTGCAGAGCGCGAGATCGCGCTCGTCCAGGTCTATCTCGGCCTGCAGCGCGGTCATGTCCACAACCGAACCCAGCACCGTGCCGGGATAGACCGTGACGCCCTCGCGCACCATGACGCCGGAAACCACGCCGTCGAACCCCGCGGTAAGGGCCGCGTTGCCGTACTGCGTCCTGGCGCGCGCCAGGTCCGCCTCGGCCTGCAGCAGGCCGGTGGTGCTCCTGAGCATCTCGCTGCGCTCGTCGGTGATCTCGCCCGAGCTGTTCGCCACCTCGAAGTCGTAGACCGCCTGGGCGGACCTGTACCTGCTGAGGGCGTTCTGCAGGTCGGCGGCCTGCGCCCCCGCCGCTATCCTGAACACGGTCTGCCCCCGCAGGACCGGGATGCCCTCCGCCGCGGGAGCCTGGGAGACCAGCCCCTGTATCTGGGAGACCATCTCCTGCGTCCTGGCCGAGCTCACCCGGCCGGTGGCCTCGACGACCTGGAACAGGGTGTCGCGGGCCAGCGTGCAGGCCGTCACGGGGAGGGGGGACGGCTCCAGCGCCTCTGCCTCCTCCTCCTCCGCCTTCCCGCAGGCGCATAGGAGGATCAGGGCGGCGAGCGGAACGTACAGCTTCTTCATCTCGGGGTGGTTCCCTCCTTCGTTGTTATCTGTATCAGCGAGGGCAGTGCCACCAGGACCAGCAGGGTCGAGGTGGCCATCCCCGCGACCACCGTGAAGGACAGGGTGCTCCAGAGATCGTCCGATCCGGCGACCGGCCAGATGATCAGGGGCAGCAGCCCCGCTATCGTCGTGAGGCTCGTCTGGAGAACGGGGCGGAGCCTCTCCCCGACCGCCAGGTCCAGGGCCTCCCTCGTGGCCGTCCCTGCCTTCCTGTGCCTGAGGAAGCAGTCGACCAGCAGGATCGAGTTGTTGACGGCTATGCCCACGAGGAAGACGCTGCCGACGTACGCCTGCGGCGTGAAGACCCTGTCGAAGGCCCAGAACCCGGCCACGACGCCTATGAGGGCCATAGGGATGACCGCCAGCACCCACAAGGGCGCGGTGAGTGACTCGTACAGCACCGCCGTGACGGCGAAGACAGCCAGGATCGCGACGAGGACCAGAAGGTTCAGGTCGGTGCCCGACTCCTCCTCGCGCAGCCACCTGGGGACCCATGTCGTGTCCTCGTAGACCCTGTAGCCGTCGGGAAGCTCGAGGCTCTCGAGGAGGGTCCTCCGGAACCTGGCCCCCATCCGCTCGGCCCCCATGAAGGTGTAGGCGACCGTCCTGATGTACTCCCCCTCCTCGCGATCGATGGAGCCCTGGACCGATGCCGTGTCCAGGGCCACGAGGTCGCCCAGCCTGACCGATCCGCCCCCGGCCGTCCTGATCCGGCTCTCGAGCACCTCGGCCATGGCGGGGTTCCGTTCGCCGCCTATCTTCAGGCCCAGGTCGAGGCGCCTGTCACCTATCTGCACCTCCCCGCCGTAGCCGCTCGGTAGGTTGTACCGGAACGCCGCGAGTAGCTGCACGGGGTTGAGGCCCAGGTCGGCCAGCTCCTGCCTGTCGAAGTCGATGGAGAGCTGCGACCTGTTGGCCGACATCCTGTTCCAGTCGATGTCCACGTCCGCTATCCTGGGATGCCGCCCCATGAGAGAGGCGATCGAGCGGGCGATGTTCCGCAGGCCCTCGTAGTCGTATCCGCGAAGCTCTATGGTCTGTACCATCCCCGCGGAGGTCGTGGTGCGCCAGTAGCCCTCGGGGCTTATGCCCCCGGCGTAGATCTCCTGCACGCCTCCCACCGTGGAGGCGTGGGCCATCACCTCGGCCTCGATGCGCAGGGCGAGGCCCGATTCGAGCGACGACTTCGAGCACATCGCGTAGACCACGGCCGTCTCGCCCGTGACGTACGTCCTGGTGGACTCGATGCCGTCCCTGCCGGCGAGCAGGGCCTCGAAGCCCCGTGCCGAGCCGTCGACCACATCCTGCGGAGTGCCGGGGGGGAACTGCATGTAGACCGTGATGGTCTCGCGCTCGAACGAGAAGCCCCAGTCCCTCCCCTTGTCGATCTCCCTCATGAAGACCCACGCCGCGCCCAGCGTGAGGGCGATCACGCACGACATGGGCAGCCAGGGCCTGTGGTGCAGCCTCGTGATCACCCGTGCCAGGACGACGTCCCATCGCCTCTGCCTGATCCAGCTCCCCTCCCGCCAGCGGCCCGCCAGGGACGGGACGAGGGTGAGGCAGACGATGTAGGACGAGACCAGCGTGGCGGCCATGGTGAAGGCGAACGGCCTGTAGTAGAGCCTCAGGATGCCCTCGCTCGCGAGCAGCGGGACGAAGGCGACGAGGGTCGTCAGGATGCCGCCCAGGATCGGGAGTGCGACCTCCTTCGCACCTCTCGTGGCCGCCTCGAGCGGAGCCATGCCCTGACGCCTGCGGTACGCGACCGCCTCCATCACCACCACGGCCCCGTCTACGAGCAGGCCGAAGGCCACGGCCAGGGCGCTGAGGGTGAGCACGTTCACGGTGTAGCCGGCCAGGTAGACGGCGGTGATCGAGAGCGAGGCGGAGAAGAGGATCGAGCTGAGTATGAGCGCGTTGCTCCGGATGCCGGGGTTGAGGAGCATCAGCACGGCCATGATCGCGGCCAGGCAGACCAGGCCCCGCCAGGAGAGGGCGGCGAGGTCGTCCCTTATCTGTTCGGTGCCATCCTCGATCAGCTCCAGCTCGACGCCTTCCGGCAGGGCGGCCCTTATCCCGTCCAGGCGGGCCATCACGCGGTCCGCCACGCGCACGGCGTTGCTGCCGGGGGTCCTGTCCACCCTTATCGTGATCTGGTCCAGGCCGTCGTACCTGAAGATCGTGTACTGGTTCTCGTCGAACATGATCGAGATGTCGCGCGAGACGTCCCCGAGGGTTACGAACCGCCCGGCCCTGGAGGCCACTATCAGCTCCTCCAGGTCGCCCAGGTCGCGGGGCACCGAGGTCACCCTGACCACGGCGTCGCGCCCGGTCGTGTCTGTGACGACCCCCGCGTTCCGGTCGGTGATCCCGGCGTCCAGCGCCATCATCACCTCGGCCAGGGTCAGGTCGAGCTCGCGCAGGGCGTCCGGGTCGATGTCTATGACCACCTGCTCGGCCCCGAGGCCCTGCACCTCGACGGCCCCGACCTCGTCTATCCTCTCGAGGGCCGGCACTATCTCGTCCTCGGCGAGCCTCTTGAGGGCCTGACCGTCGCTCCCGGCCAGGGCGAAGACGAGGAACCCCTCGCTCTCCAGCTCCTGCGGGAGCACCGGCGTCACGCTCGAGGCCGACACCTCGGGGGGGAGGTCCTCCGACAGGAACGATATGCGCTCCGTCAGCTCCATGGACGCCACGTCCATGTCCGTGCCCTTGCGGAACGAGATGGTCACGCTGCTGGCACCTGACTCCGAGCTGGAGGAGATCTCCTCCACGCCTTCGACCTGCCTGGCCACCTCCTCGATGGGCCTGGTGACCTCCTCGCACACCGCCTCCGGGTCGGCCCCGGGCCAGGTCGTGAACACGCTGAGCTTGGGCAGCTCCGTGTCCGGGGTGCCCTCGATGGGTATGCGCGTGTAGGAGACCACGGCCAGGATCAGCAGGGCCGCGTAGACCACGGCCGTGCCGCGCGGCCGGGCGAGGATGGAGTCTATCATCCGCGGGGGGCGGGTCGGATCACGGCCGTCCGCCCCTGCCGTAGATCAGCTTGAAGGCCGCCGGCACCACGACGAGCGTGAGGAGCGTGGCGGCCGTCATCCCTCCGATGACCGCGACGGCGAGAGGCTGGCGGAGGGTGCCCCCCGTCCCGAGGCCGACGGCCATCGGCAGGAGGCCGAGGATCGTGGTCGTGCTGGTCATCAGCACCGGCCTGAGCCTGTCGCGCCCCGCCCCCACCACGGCGTCGGCGGGTTCGAGCCCCTCCCGCCTGAGCTGCCCGATCCTCTCGACGAGAAGGATGCCGTCGTTCACCACGATGCCCGAGAGTATCACCACTCCTATGCCCGACAGGGCGTTCCAGCCCTGCCCGGTCAGGAGCAGCGCGAGTACGACGCCTATGAGCCCCAGCGGCACGGTGAACATTATCACGAACGGCCCCTTGAACGACTCGAACTGGGCCGCCATGAGCACGTAGACCAGGGCGGCGGCCAGGATCGCGGCCAGCAGGAGGCCCCGCGAGGTCCTGTCCATCTCCTCGACCTCGGGCCCGGTGCGGAGGGTGACGGGGGCCTGCCCGCCGAGGCCCGCGGCATCGGCCGAGGCCCTGCCCGAGAGGCCCGCGAGGTTGCCCGAGGACGAGCTGATGGAGAGCGACACGGCCCTGTTGCCCTGGTAGTGCTCGACGTAGCCCGGGAGCTGGCGCCTCTCGACGTCCACGAGCCTCCCGAGCGGGACCAGGATGCCTCCGGCGTCGGTCGCCCTTGCCAGGGCGTCCTCGAGGGGGATGCCCTCGCCCGTGTCGGACAGCACCAGCACGTCCACCCTCTCGTCCTGCCTGTAGTAGGTCGTGGCCTCGAGCCCCCTCGCCATGCTCTCGACCCAGTCGGAGACCTGTCCCGGATCGAAGCCCAGCAGTGACATCAGCTCGGCGTCGAACCTCAGCAGGATCTCGGGCCTTCCCGGCAGGTAGCCGGTCTCGACCGACTGGACCCCCGGGTACCCGGCGATGAGCCCGGCGAGCGCCTGTGCCGATGCGAGGTCGGCATCCAGGTCCTCACCCTCCACGTAGGCGGTGAAGCCGCCTCCGCCGCCGAGGATCTCTCCCAGCAGCGTCTCGTGCGGCGTGGCGTTCAGCGGGAAGATCTGTCCGAGAGCCCAGGCCGGGGGCAGGTCGCGCATCGCGCGCGAGGCCTCGCCGGGGCTTTCGTAGGTTGCGGTCAGAAGAGCGTCCACTCCCTCCCTCGACCTAACCCCGGCCCTTCCGGATACCGCGGTCGCCCCGGACCGCGACGCGAGTTCCATGGCCCGTTCGGAGAACAGCACGAGGTCGTCCACCGGAGTGCCCTCGGGGGCGGAGAAGGAGAGGTCTATCTGCTCGACGGGGATGGACGGCAGGAGCTGCCTGGGCAGGAGGACCGCAGGGACCGCGGTTAGCGCCGCGAGCAGCACCGATGCGGCCACGACCCTGCCCGGACGGGCGAAGGCGCGCCTCGCCACCCCGGCGTACCAGTCCCTGAGCTTCGCGGTGGGGTCGCCCGAGGGCGCCGAAGGGTACCGGGCGGCGAGGAGCGGTACGACGGTGACGGCCACGAGCAGGCTCGCGACGAGGGCGAAGCTCACGGCGAGCGCCTGGTCGCGGAACAGCTGGCTGGTGACCCCCTCGAGGTACACGACGGGGAAGAAGACAACGAGGGTCGTCATCGTGCTCGCGACGATCGCGCCGCCCACTTCGGACGTGCCCTTCACGGCCGCCTCGACGGGGCCGTCCCCCCTCTCGCGCCTCCTGTGGATGGCCTCGAGCACCACGATCGAGTTGTCGACGAGAAGACCGGTGCCGAGGGCGAGCCCACCGAGCGACATGATGTTGAGCGTGATCCCGCTGAGATAGAGGGCGAAGAGGGCCACCGCCACGCTCAGGGGGATGGATATGCCCATGATGACCGGGCTCCTCCACTCCCGCAGGAAGAGGAATAGCACGGCAAACGCCAGGATCGAGCCCATGATCAGCGACTCGATGACCCCGTCGATGGACTCGGTGATGAACACGGCGTC
>JAKLEF010000074.1 GCA_022703195.1 Candidatus Fermentibacterota bacterium
ATCCGGAGGCCTTCGAGCCGCTGATCTCGAACCAGCCCTCGCTCCGGAAGATCTTCCTCAGGGCGGAGATGATCGCAGCGGGCGACTCGCCCGTCCTGATCCACGGCGAGCACGGGACGGGCAAGGAGGCTCTGGCCAGGGCGATCCACAGGGCCAGCAGGCGGAGGGAGGGCCCCTTCACCGCCTTCGATGCGGCCGCGGTACCTTCGGAAGCGCTGCCCGGAGAGCTCTTCGGGATGGTGAGGGACTTCAGCGGCAGCCAGGACGACAGGCCCGGCTTCCTCGAGGCGGCCTCCGGGGGAACCCTCTTCCTCGACAGCATCGAGCTCCTGTCCCCGCAGGTGCAGACCCGCCTGCGCAGGGTCATGCAGAACGGCGAGTTCTACAGGGAGAGATCGGCGGAGATCAGGACGATCGACCTCAGGCTTGTCGTCTCGACCGCGGTCGATCTCGACTCTGACGAGTACAGGGAGTCGTTCTCGCGGGATCTGCTGTACCACCTCATGGTGAACTCGCTCGAGATACCGCCCCTGAAGGAGCACCCCTCGGACATCCCGCCCCTCGCCGGGCACTTCGCGAGGCAGGCGGCCGAGAGGGCCGGGAGGGCTCCGGTGAACCTGTCGGCCCCTCTGCTGGCGGCGCTCTCCCAGTACGACTTTCCCGGCAACGTCGAGGAGCTCGAGTCCATCGTCGGGCACTGCATCCTGAACACCCGGCCCGGCATCGAACCGGGGCCGGAGAGCCTCCCGCCGTTCACGCTGGTGAGGATGATGGGCGCGGGTGCGCGCACATCGTTCGTCCCCTCGAGGCTCGACGAAGTCATTTCACAGTACGTGGCCCGGACGCTCGCGCATTTCGGCGGCGACGCGGAGCAGGCGTCGGCGGCGCTCGGACTGACGGTCGAGGAACTCGGCAGACTGCTCGCGAACGGCGGGGGGGAGCCGGTCACTCCCCCCTGAACGCGATCTCAGTGACGCACAGGGACAAATCCGCCCGCAGAGCTGACGTGGAGCCTGAGGGACGCCCGGACTTCACTCCCTGCGGAACGCGATCTCTGAAACGCAGAGGATGAACCTGTCGTACTCCACAGTGAAGCCTTCATCCGTCTCGAGTTCGAGCCTGCTGATGCCCTCGAGGATCGATTCCGGCACGCGATAGACCACCAGGGCCCTCCCCGACTCCGGAGAAGGCAGGCCGTCCACGGTGAGCGTCCTGCGCCAAGAACCCCAGAGGGCGTCTACCTCTTCGACGTCGACGATGTCGCGGGACCATCCGTAGAGGAACGGCAGCAGATCCCCGCTCACCAGGGCCGAGTTCCTCATCAGCTCGACGGGGTTCTCGAGAACCGAGGCATTCACCGGCATGACCGTCAGCCCGGCGCAGGACGGGATCAGCAGGGCCACCGGCATGTCCTCGAAGCCCTCGGCAACGTCGACGCCGACCTCCGCCGGCTGCAGGGGCAGCAGGCCGGGGTCGACGGTGCACTCGTAGTAGAGGAGCTTGTCCACGTATCCCTCGCCGGTCACGAGGGTCATGCTCTGCGGAACGCGCCATCCGGTGGCGTCCCAGCCGTCTATCGTGGAGGGATGGACCCTGCCCGCCAGCACGTCACCGGGCGCGGAGTCCCTCTCCGCCCAGTCCGCCGTGATCCGCCAGGTGGCGGGACCCGAGGAGGGAACAGGCCAGGTGGTGGTGATCTCGCCGGATACGGCCTCGACGGTGAAGCGGCCCGTGAAGGGAGGGCCGTAGAAGTACACGACCGGCGCCCTGTCCACGAGGACGTCTCCGGGCATGTAGAGGGTGGACGGGTCGGCCTCCCCCGCCGGGTGGGCGGCCATGACCGCTCCCTGTCCTCCCGTGGTTATCACGCCCCATTCGTGGACTTCGACAACCGGCATCTCGCGGCCCTCCGCCGCGGGCTGCGCGGTCAGCAGTGCTGCCGCCATGAGAACGAGGATGTGGATCACTGGCTACCTCCATGTTCGTCAGACGTTCTACAGCGTTCCGCGGTCACTATTCCGTGCCGGGCAGATCGAATACCGCGACCACCGGCGCATGGTCGGAAGGCTTCTCCCAACCCCTGGGCTCCCTGTCTATCCCGCACGAGACGGCGGCTCCGGCGAGGTCCTGCGAGGCCAGCACGTGGTCCAGCCTCATGCCGATGTTCCTGCGGAAGGATCCCTCCCTGTAGTCCCACCAGCTGAAGGCCCTGCCCGCCGGGTTGAACATCCTGAAGAGGTCGGTGAGGCCGGCGTCGAGTATGCCCCCGAACCTGGCCCTCTCTTCCGGGTGGAAGCAGATGTGCCCGTCCATGGCGACGGGATCGTCGACATCCTCGTCTCCGGGAGCCACATTGAAGTCGCCGGCCATCAGGAATGGGCCTCTCCGGGCCTCCTCCGAGGCCTCGAGCGCGAGCTCGCCGAGGAAGGCTAGCTTGTCGGCGAATCGGGCCAGCGACGGGTCACCGCCGTTGGGGACATAGACCGACATCACCGTGATCCCGGCGGTCCTTGCGAGCAGTACGCGCTTCTGGTCGTCGAGGAACCGCGACGCGAGCCCCGTCCGTATCACTTCGAGCCCGTGCCGTGATGCGACCGCCACGCCGTTGAGGGTCTTCTGCCCCGAGGAGGCCGTGTCGTAGCCCCGCTCCCTGAAGGGTTCGACGGGGAAGAGGGAGTCGACCACCTTGGTCTCCTGCATGAGGAGGACGTCGGGGCGCCTGGAGTCGATCCAGGAGAGCACCTGTTCCATCCTGGCCCTTATGGAGTTGACGTTCCAGGTCGCCACCGTCAGTCCCATCCCGTCTCCTTCCGCTCAGCCGACTATAACCATCGCGGATTCCCCCGCCCGGTGCACCGGGCTGCCCTGCCTCCCCCCCCGCCTGTATGTTCCGCCCATGCCTGAGATGTCCTTGAGGAACGAAGTCCTGACGGCGGCTGTTGTCCTGGCCCTGGCCGCCCTCGTGCGAACCGGCGTTGCGGCGAGGAACCCGATGCCCGCCGGGGATGGCGTGGCCTCCGAGCTCGAGATGGCCAGGAACCTGCTCGACGGAAGGGGATGGTCCACTCAGAGGAAGTGGACCCTCTACGATCCCTCGATGGCCTCGCTGAGGCCGGAGGGGAACAGGCAGCCGGCCATGTCGACCCTTCTGGCGCTGGCCTTCCTGACGGCGGGGGTCTCCTTCCGCACCGCCCAGGTCGTCTCCCTTCTCCTGGGGATCGGGGCGCTGCTCGCGGCATGGTGGTGGGCCAGGAGGACGTTCGGCCGCGCCGCTGCACTCGCTTCGCTTGCGTGGCTCTCGCTCGATCCGGCCATGGTCTGGTTCTCCACCCAGCCCGACAGCCTCCTCCTCTTCACTGCGCTGTTCTTCGTGATACTGGCCAGCTTCTCGGGCTCTGAGCCCACGATCAGGATCTCCGTCCTGGCGGGCCTCCTGTCGGGTGTCTCCTACCTGGCGAGGACGCAGGGGCTCGTGCTCGGCATGTCTCTCGGCCTGTGGGTGCTGCTGCGGGGAGGCAGGGGCAGGCTTGCCAGGGCGTCGGTCTTCGCCTGCGCCTTCCTGGCCGTGGCACTGCCGTGGTTCCTCCGCAACGCCGATGCTTTCGGATCTCCCCTCTACTCGCAGAACGGCCAGTTCCTCCTCAACGAGAACCACTGGGCGGCCTGGGAGGTGCGCGACACGGCGCCGGACCCTTGGGACATGCTCAGGCACGGCGGCGTCCCTGCCGTGGCCCGGGCTCTGGCCGCAGGAGTGTTCAGGGTGATCGAGCCCCTGACGATCGGCACTCTGCACAGGGGAGAGGTGTTCGGCTGGCCCCCGCTCGTCCTCTTCACCGCATGCGCCCTGCTCGCGCTTCGCACGCGCGGGACAAGGAGGCTGATGACGCTCCCGGCCTTCGCCTCCGTCCCGATGGCAGCGAGCCTGGTTCTGCACGAGCATGCCGCCAGGTACCTGCTGTTCCTGACTACGATCGTGATCTGCCTGGGTATCGCCGGTGCCGTGGAGCTGACCGGCACCCTCGGACCCGGGCGCCGGTGGCGGACCGCCCTGGCGGCCCTGGCCGCGCTGCTGCTTGTCCGCCCTGCGGCGGCCCTCCTGGGGAGCGACACGCGCGCCCGCGCCGCCGAGGCGGCGGAGATGTCCCGGTGGATATCGGAGAACACGGAGCCGGACGACTGGGTCGTCACGTTCCCCGGCGTAGAGCTGATGATCTGGGATTACAGGAGACCGACCCTCACGATGCCGAACGACTACGAGATGCTGCTCTGGCCATGCCTCGAGGAGCACGGCGTTCGCTACGTGGTGGTCGATCCCGACTTGCCCGTGATGCGCCCGCGCCTCTCTTCGAGATGGAGGATGGCCCCGGACGGATCGGGCTGGGAGGTCGTCGATCCGCCCCCGTTCCTGACGGAGGTCCACCGGAGCCGGTCTGGGCGGACGCTGGTCTATGAGTGGACCGGGAGCGTGCCCGAGGGCTTCATGTACGAGGAGAACCTGCCGAGGGACAACTGCAGGGCGCTGCCGCCGGGATAGGGAGGCTCAGCCCAGCACGCGCCTGGCCTGCCTGTAGAGCTGTTCCCTCTGGGCCGCGATGATCTGCATCACGTCGGCCCTCGTCATGCCGGCGGCCTCTCCGAAGCCGGCCAGCATCTCCACCTCTCCGTCCGTCATCCTGCCGTCGGCCAGCACCATCCTGGCCATGGCCCCCGCCAGCTCCACCGACTCCTCCCGGGTCGAGGGCGCAGGTATGGTCTGCTCGCCCGCACGGACGGACGCGATGATCTCCGCCACGGCTGACTGCGCTATGCCGCGGTCGCGGGCGAAGTCGCCCAGGAGCTTCTCCTCGGCGGGGTCGATCACCCCGTCTGCGAACATGACGCCTGCCATCGCACCCATCAGCAGGTCCGGCGGGACCAGGGAGGCCCTGGAGAAGGCTTCCACGGCGGAAGGCCTCATGGCGGAGGCCTCGAACCTCCCGGTCGACGCGAGGACCCAGTCCTGCGAACCGTCGTTGAGAACCCTGCCGCAGTATTCGCAGTTGCCAGACTCGCCGCCCTCGTAGGGGGCCCCGCATGCCTGGCAGTGAGAGGACAGGAAGGACTTCCCTCCCTGGGTGGCCACGCCGTGGTTCCTGACGAGGTGGTAGACGACCGGCCTCACCGTCCTGTCGCCGGCGTTCCTGATCCTGCCGTCGGAGTTCCTCCGAGCGTTGCGCGCGGACCAGCGTATGAGGACCTCGATGTGATCCTGCCCGCCTTCGGAGCCGGCGGGCTCGATCCGCTGGACCTCGACCGCCCCCACCGCTGCGTCCTTGAAGAAGAGCCACCAGCCGTCCTCCGTCGAGAGGCGCATGCTCTCGGAGAAGGACTGGCGGAAGGACTGCAGGGAAACCTTGGAGAGCGGCCCCGGGTCGCCCTCGAAATGAGCCTTCATGATCCTCCAGAATATCACCGAAGCCCTGTCCTCGATGTGCTGGAGGTTGAAGGCCGGGTCCTTCGCGAGCATCATGGAGTATCCCGGGATGACCGAGGGGTCGGAGGCCGTGCCCCACTCGGCCGACTGCGTGATCTCGGCCAGGACCCAGTCGTATTCGCCGCTGGTGACGACCGAATCGCAGTTGTCGCAGGTACCGGCGTCGCTCAGCGAGAGGGGCGCCCCGCAGTTGGGGCAGAAGCCCTCGAGCAGCCCGCCCGAGGCCAGCGTGACCGCACCGGGCTTCCTCAGGAAGCTCCAGTACTCGGTGAACTGGTCGGAGCCGTTCTCGCGGAGGACCTTCCCGCTCGATGCGTCGAGGTCCCTGTCCCTCCCGCGCGCCGTTATCTCTACGTGGATGCAGTCGAATACGGCGTCCGAATCGATCGCGACTATCCGCGAACTCACGATCGCGGCATTCTCGAGGACGTTGCGCACGCCTTCCTCGCGCAGCATGGCGGCCTGCATCGAGAACCGCTCCCTGACGCCGTCCGAGAGGAACCTGAGCACGCCCGTGAAGTCCTGGGCCGACCAGGCCGCCTGCACTTCGAGGAAGCCCTTCCCGGCCTTCCTCAGGAAGGCGTCGGGATCGAAGGCTGGATCGCGCCTGCGGAGGGCTTCGAGCCGCTGCGAGAGATCCTCCTGGCGGCGCACCGCGGCTGCCCTGCCGGCCCTCTCGATGGTGCGGTACTGGTTGCCGGTGCGCGCGGCCCGGCCCATCCTCGAGACGGCTATGACCCCGACCACCAGCAGGGGCACGCCGATCAGGGGCTGTCTGAAGGCGAGCTGGACGAGCCAGAACACGAGGTAGCCCAGGCCGTCGCCGCCTCCGCCCCCCCCTCCTCCTCCATCGCCTCCGAAGCTCTGGCCGCCCCCCGCCCTTGCGTAGGCGGGTGACGGCAGCACGGCGAGAAGGGTCAGCATTGCTGCGAGCAGGATGATCCGGGCGGTGTGCGACTTCATGTGTGTTCCCTCCGGAGCGTGAAGCTAGCGGAGGCACGGCGTGCTGTCCATATCCACTAGTCCGCATTCCCCTCCCTGCTATAATCACGCCTATGCCTGACATGGAGTTGCCTGCACAGCCAGCTTTCCCGGCGGGTATGGCCGGTTCGGCCTGGGAGCCCATGCGCCATGCCGATCCCGGCCGGCGGGTGACCGTGGTCGTGAACGACGCCACGAGACCTGCCGTAGCTCACGCCCTCCTGGAGCCCGTGGCGGACCTGCTCGAGGGGCGGGTGAGGATCATCGTCGCCACCGGCACCCACGAGGATGTTCCGGGGACGATGAAGGACCATCTCCTCGGAGGGCTCTTCCCCGGAGCCTGCTGGACGTGCAACACCCGCGGCGGAGGGGAGAGGGTGCGCCTGGGGAGGACGTCTTCCGGAACCGAGGTGGGTGTGCATCCCTGGCTCGTGGAGGCGGATACGGTGATCATCGCCGGCTCGGTCGAGCCGCACTACTTCGCGGGCTTCACCGGGGGCCGGAAGGCAGTGCTGCCCGGTTGCGCGGCATTCGAGTCCGTCGAGGCGAACCATTCCCTGGCCTGCCTCGAGGGGTCGGCCCCCGCCGTCCTGGAAGGCAACCCGGTGCACGCCGACATGGCCGAGGCCGCTGAGATGCTGGAGAGACTCGTGCCCGTGGTCATGGCCGGCGCAGTGGTCCGCGGGAACCGGGGCCTGCACATCGCTGTCGGAAGCCTGGCGGAGGCCTTCGCCTCGTGCGTCGGATCGGCCCGCGATCATCTCTGCGTAGGGATGGCGCACCCGGTCGAAAGGATCGTGCTGAAACCCGGGGGAGGTCTCGAGACTAACCTCTACCAGTCGATGAAGGCGGTCTACAACTTCGAGGCGGCCGTCGCGGAGGGCGGGGCC
The DNA here is from genome assembly GCA_022703195.1 of Candidatus Fermentibacterota bacterium. GTDB lineage: Bacteria > Fermentibacterota > Fermentibacteria > Fermentibacterales > Fermentibacteraceae > Fermentibacter. The sequence goes on from JAKLEF010000074.1 coordinate 7,345, forward strand.
GTCCTGCTCGACAGCGACTGCCCCGGGGGGCTCGGCGCCGCGCACATGGACGAGGTACTGAGGGCATCGATGGAGCCGGGCGCCCTCGAGGGGACAGGGAGGCGGTATTTCCTGGGCTGGCATTCCGTGTCCAGGCTTGCGAGGATCCGGAAGAGGGCCTCGATAGCTCTCAGGTCGGGCCTGGAGCCGGAACTCGTCCGCAGCATGGGTTTCGAGCCCGTCAGGGATGCCGTGGAATGGGCCGGAGGACGTGCGGTTGTCATTCCCGACGCCGGGAGCACTGCGCCTGTCCTCCCCGGCCCGGGTGTGCCCGGATCGGATGGAGCATGACGGAATGAGGGTTTCCAGCTTCCGCCTCGTCATCCTGGTGCTGGTCGGAGTGCTGGCCTATCTGTTCCTCATCTACAGCCACGACCTGGTGAGCCGGCTCGAGGAGACCAACCGCCTCGCCAACGAGACGATCGCCAGGTTCTGGGCTGGCACGCAGATCCCTCTCTCGCTGATCATGGAGGAGAGGCGGATCTCTGTCTGCTCGAACTGCGGAGAAGCGGTCGGCAGCTCGGCGGAGTCGGACGGGTACAGGAGCTTCTGCAAGACCTGCGGCGAGGAGACCTGGCACATCGTCGTCGACAGGTGGACCGAGGACGAGCGGGAGAGGATCCTCTCCCACACGAAGCTGCTGTTCAGGGATCTGGTGGGCAGGCTCGGGTACGCCACCATCCTCGCCGATCTGAACAGCGTGCCCCAGATAGTGAACGGCGAGCCGCTCCCCGACTCCATCTCGGAAGACGACCTCGTGGCATGGCACGAGGTGATGCACAAGCTGAGCGAGTTCAACCCGCCGATACCCGTCGTCACGATGGAGTCGGACACTATCGGGTGGCTCTTCTACGGAGTCGACAACCTCAACAGGGAGCTCACCCTGGTGCCCTTCGTCGAGCTGGGGATGCTGCTCCTCCTCGGGGGGCTGCTCCTGCTGGTGATCCGTATCGAGCTGCGCAGGGAGAAGGAGATGTCCTGGGTGGGCTTCGCCAAGGAGACGGCGCATCAGCTCAGCACGCCCATCTCCTCGCTGATGGGCTGGGTCGAGATCCTGAGGCAGAGGAACGGGATCGAGGGGCCGGAGGATCCCGAGATCCTGGAGGCGGCGGTCTCGATGGAGGCCGACATCGCCAGGCTGAACCAGATCGTGCAGCGATACGGGGAGATGGGCAAGAAGCCCCGGATGGCACCCGCCGACATCAACTCCGAGATCGTCTCGGCCATGGACTACTTCAGGAACCGCCCGGGCCTCGTGTTCGAGGGAGTTTC
>JAKLEF010000075.1 GCA_022703195.1 Candidatus Fermentibacterota bacterium
CAGCAGCTCGAGGGATGACGGCGCATCCGGCCCGCCGATACCATCGTGATTCCACAAAACAGAGACATCCTTCAGCACCGGGAAGTCTCCCTCATCTCCAGGCACGAGGACGGCCCGGTACTGGAAATAATCCGTGTCGTCCTCGAGGATTCCGTAGAGGTATCCGGGAGCCCAGAGCGTGTCCGACCAGGCCCCCATGGAACCGGGATCGACCGAGGACCGCACCTGGAAGCCCACTTTCGCAGACCCGGGAGCTTCCCACGACCAGAGGAGCAAATACCAGTTGAAGCAGTAACCGGTGTCGAGAATGCTTGATGTGAGGCTCCCTGCGGGGGCGAGGCTCCACCAGCAGATGTCGTCCTCGTAGATGGAGCAGCCGGCGACGTCGAGCCAGCCGTCGCCGTCGAAGTCGGCGTTCCCGACGCAGCCTGCCGAGGAGTAGCCTGTCATCTCCCTTAGTATGTGGGGCTCCCAGGAGGTTCCCTGGCCGTCCGCGTTCTCGAGCCAGCAGAAGCAGCAGGAGGGCGACCAGGGCTCGGTGCCCGTCGAGATGTCGGGGTCGCCGTCCTGGTCGAGGTCGTCGACATCGAGATATGCCTCGAACTCGAGGCCCAGGCCCTCGCCCACCTGTCTGCGCGTCCAGCTCGTGCCCGAGCCGTCGAGGTTCTCCCACCAGGTCATGCCGGTGCCGGAGAAGTCTCGTGTGCCGATCACATCGCTGTCGCCGTCGCTGTCGAGATCGGCGGCATAGATCATCATCGCGCTCTCGAAGGAGGCGTCGATCGTCACCTTCAGCCAGGAGGTGCCCAGGCCGTTCGTGTTCTCGAGCCAGATCATGTCGCCGTCGTACACGACTGCCGCGAGGATGTCGCAGTCGCCGTCACCGTCGACGTCGTCGCCATCCACGCACTGATAACCGTGAGAACCCGCCGGATAGCTGTGCTTCACCCAGCTGAGACCGGAGCCGTCCTGGTTCTCCCACCAGTCGATAACCCCGTCGTTGTAGGTGAAGTTGGCGCAGATCGCGTCGCAGTCTCCGTCGCCGTCGACATCCGCCGGGGATGGCGCGACGGATCTGGTCATGGTCTCGTCGATCAGATGGAGTGTCCACGTAGTGCCGATACCGTCGTTCTCAATCCAGAGCACCTCGTGGTCCGTCGAGGCCAGAATGTCCTGGTCAGCATCATCATCCAGGTCGACGACGGCGAACTCGATACCGCCGACTGCGGGGATCGGGTGCTCGATCCATTCGATGCCGCAGCAGTCGGCGTTCTCCCACCAGGATGTGCCGGTGTACCTCGATCCGACCAGATCCATGTCACCGTCGCCGTCGATGTCTGCGGGTTCGATCAGGCCGACGCCGTCAGACTCGTCCTCCACGAGGCGCTCGATTTCCGGATCGACCAGGAGTCGGCCGGGGACGGAGTCCCACAGGACTCTGGCGCCCGAGAGGAATTCCTCGCCCCAGGCCGTGTACGGACCGGGGAATCCCGGCCCGCCCGACCAGTCGGTCTGGGATGCGATTTCAGCCAGGGCGGGAGCGGCCGCCAGAAGGAGGACAAATGGAACGATCCTCATCGGGGCTCCCTTCATCTCACTGTGTTCAATTGGAATCAGGCTCCACCCGCCGGGTGCGTCAATCCGCCAGGAACTGGATCGTCCATGTGCCGGTGGCGGTTTCGCTCTCGTACGGGCACGTGATCTCGAAGCTGCTGCCCTGGCCCAGGTCGGCGAGGGTCACGGGGAAGACGACCGCGCTGCTCGAGACGTAGTTGCCGCCGATGCTGGGATACACCCATTCGAGCTCGGGGCCGACGATCGAGAAGTTCTCGTTGAACTGCATGTATAGCGTCGGTACCAGAGGTGCGGCCTGCATGTCATCGCCCTTCCCGTCACCGCCCACGAGGGCTTCCGCCTGCGACACGAGCGTGAGGGTGGGCTCGAATCCTTCCGGTCCGGATGTGACCATCCCCTCCTCGGGCTCGTCCGACTCCCATGCCGGCTGGAGTTCGTAGGTCTCGATGACTCCCGTACCCGAAATCTGCATCTCGGGCAGCAGCCCCTCGCCCGAGCCGGCCGGCCCGTACTCGACCGAGAACATCGCCGGCAGATCCGGCATGTACGACGGGCCGAAGGCGACCCGGGTGAATGCGCTAACGCTCCTGTAGGTCTCGATGCCTCCCTGGGAGTTGTAGGGATCGGGCTGATCGGTGTAGTCGAGGGTCACCGTTATGGTGTAGTAGGGCGAGGACAGCAGCACGCCGCCCGCCGATGCCGTGCCGGCAGCTGCGGCCAGCGCCAGTGCGATCGAGAAAAGGTTCCTCATCGTTCCCTCCCCGTCCGGACGGTTCCCCGGGGGCACATGCCCCGCCGCCGGACTTCCCGTATTCCGGGCTCTCCCGGCATGACGCGGGATCAGCCCGCGAAGACCGGGACGGCCGTGTCCGACCAGGTGTTGGAGATGAGGCCGAACAGGCTGATCTCCACCTCGGCGTCGCCACCGCCTCTCGTCCATGTGTAGCCGTGCAGGTTCACGAGCAGCCTGACCTGCTGCCCCCTGACGGCTTCGAAGCCGAGCCGGTCCGACATGTGAAGGCTGTAGTAGTCCATCCCGTCGACCTCGTCGTCGTAGTGCCTGCGCGAACTGGCGTACGACAGCGGCAGGAAGCTGTAGGACAGCAATACCTCGTCCAGGAGGAGGCAGCTGTGGATCCCGGCGGAGGCCTCTGCGTCGACCCCGCAGATGCCGGGATCGCCCTGGGTGCTGCACGTGCCGGTATGGAGGAGGGCGAGGCCGGGAGAGAGGTGGTACCTGCCGTCGCCGGGGATCTCCCCTGTCCAGACGAGGTTCAGCCTGCCCTCGATCACGCCCTTGCCGTTCAGGTTGGACACCCTCGCCGTGCCGGCCCGGTCCTCCGCCCACCCTGCAACGCCGTAATCGGTCTCCTGGACGTCCGTCACGCCCCAGACGGGATCCGACACGCACTCGAGCTCGAGGTGGAAATCGCTCGCGCGAGGAGGGGGACACCCGTCCCATGGAGAGAGCCTCTCTGCAGTGAGCAGGGTGCGGTCGCCGAGCAGCCTTCCCCCGCCGAACGAGCCGGGACCGCCGGGAGGAAGAGGGACGTCTCCGTACTCTGCGAGCAGCCTGCCCGGGATCATCGTCTTCCTGATCTCGCGGTATTCCTTCCTCATCCGGGCCACGGCCGACCGGATGTCCCCGATCTCCTTTTTCGAACCGGCCTTCTGGTGTCCCTCGTCGGCCTCGCGCGCCAGGTCCTCGAGCCTGGCCTTCCGGTCCGGGGGATATCCCTGCTCCAGCGTGGTCATCGAACCGAGCCTGCGCATGAATTCAGCCGACATGCCCATCTTCCGCCTCGCCATCGCTCCCCTCCGATCCCACAGCCATCCTGCGTGCCGGCAGACCCCCTGGCCTGCCAGGGCCGCGAATCAGCGCTTAGACTGCGATGTCAGACGGAAGTCCGGTGAGGCTGGGAGTACAGGGCTGTCCGCCTGCACCCATTTCCCTTTCGAGCAAGGTCTTGTATAAGCATCGGGTATCGACGGGCCGGAGTCAACGGTCGTTCAGCGCCTGAACAGGTCGGAACTCCACTACCCGGGTCCGTTCCCCCGTTCCTCCTCCCGGATCTCCACGAGGTCGCGGGAACCGTTTTTCTCATGAAGTTCGACCATCCTGCCGCAGCATGGACAGACCAGGTGACCGCCGCCGCTGTCCGCGGCGAGCTTCCTGCGCCGGGCCCGCAGGACGTCGTCGAAGCCCGACGCCAGGATACCTGCAGGGAGGGCGAACAGGCCGATGCCGAGCAGCGCGACGACCGATCCGAGCAGCTTGCCGATCACGGTCACCGGGTAGACTCCCGCCGGGTCGGCCGAGGTGATGGTCGCCACGCTCCAGAGGACGGCCTCGGGTATGCTGCCGTACTTGTCGGGCTGCGCGCTGTTCTCGACGAAGTACATCACCCCGGAGGAGAGGATGATCATTATCAGGACGATGAAGAACGTGACCCCGATCTCGCCCTTCCTCTGCCTGAACACGTCGCGGAGCAGGGACAGCGAGTCCGAGTACCTGTTTGCCTTGAACAGCATCAGAAGCCGCACGAGCCTCACCGCCCGCAGGAACCTCAGATCCAGCCCCGTTACAAGCGGGATGTAGAAGGGCAGGATCGCGACCAGGTCGATGACGGCCATGGGGCTCGCCATGTACCTGAGCCTGCCTCGTATCGGATCGTGCTCCCCTGTCTTCAGGTCGGAGGTCCAGAGTCTGAGGACGTATTCGATCGTGAAGACGATCACCGAGAAGACTTCGAACCAGTGGAGGTACGTCCCGATCGCAGCGTCGATCGACCGGACGGTGGACAGGATCACGCCCAGGATGTTGAGGCTGATGAGCGAGATGACCACTATGTCGAAGGCGCGGCTGGCCGTGTCGCCGTGGTGTGCGACCTCGATTATCTCGAACATCCTGCGCTTCAGCCTGCCGAGGCTCATGGTCGCCACCCCCCTGAATCCGCTCTGTAAAGCTCACGCCGGAGGGACAGAAGGTCAATACGCCCGATTGCTCCTGGCCTGTCCTGATTTCGGATCGAAGGCCCGGGGTTTCGATGGACGGGCGGGAGCGACGGCTCAGCGCTCCGGGGGCCTGAGCAGCTCGATCGGGATGTAGACGTACTGCGGGCCGGCCACGTATGGAGCGACCCTGTAGTCGGGGAAGCAGATGCCGAAGCCCGCCAGCGCCCCGGTCGAGTCGGGGACGGGCATCAGGTCGCCGTAGTTGCTCCACGAAGGCCCCGCCCCGCGCATGATCCAATCCATGTCCGAGAATTCGCCGAGGGACTCCGCCAGTCTGTCCACGACCAGCGCCGAGAGTGCGACGAGTTCGGCAGAATCGGCAAGGAGGTCCTCCGCGCCGATCATGACCCAGGGAAGAGAGCCGATCGATTCCTCGTCGTACTCGAAGAGCCAGAAGTCGCTGTCGCCGTTCCCGTGCACCCCTCCGGTGTAGTCCCACCAGTCGCACGCGACGGCGAGCATCCCTTCGGGTACCTGCGGGAGGCTCATGCTGATATCGAGCGACCAGTCCATGAAGCCGGGGTCGCAGCCGCTTTCCGCGAAGCTGGACTCTGCTGATGAAATGAACCAGTCGATCTTCGGCCACACGATCCCTGAAACCAGCCTTCTCAGGAATGAATGATCCGCCTGGATTTCAGGCAGGTAGAGAGTGTACTCCCAGCCCGGGCCCGAATTCTCGACAAGGCATTCGGGCATCATCTCCTGCGGATCACTTCTCCGTTCCCAGGTGACGGGGGGGTACAGGTCGTACGGGGTATCGAATCCGTCGACAACTGTCCCGTCGTCGTTCCAATAGACCTCATGCCATCCGGAGGGAGTCAGATCGTAGCACCAGACATCACCGGCGGAATCGGAGTAGATCCAGGCGCGGCCCGTGCCGTCCCACGCCCTGTAGAGTCCTCTGGTCCAACTGAAGTCCGGCCCGAGGGCCGACATCTCGATCCGACCGCTCGTGTCGGTGATCCGTATGGCCCAGATCGTCACCCCTTCCGAGTCGAGTGTCGTATCAGGAGAGAGAAGATACTGCCCGTCCGGAGACGGCAGGGGCGGGAGCGGCGGCATGCCGTCCCTCACGGAGGCCAGGCATGCGGGGGCGGTCAGGATCGATGCCCAGATGGCGGCTTTCAGGCCGGTCATCACTGTCACTGCCCCGTTTCGTCGAGGTAGCCGGGGAGGAGGCCATCCGGCGGATCCGGCATCCCTTCCGAAGAGGGGTGGCCGGCAGGGCCGTAGATGACGTGTTCCCAGGAGCCCGACTCGTCCGTGTAGAAGTGCACGGTGCCGTCGTCGCTGTTGTAGAGCCAGACCCGCCCGTCCGCGTCCCAGATCCAGTACACGTTCAGGTTGCCGACGAAATCCGACTCGGTGTCGACGTACACCACGGCACCGGAGGAGTCGGCGATCGTAACCCTCCAGTAGGTGTTCCCCGTCGAATCCGCCACGTGCGGCACAGTGAGCACGAAGCCGCTGCCGGGCGAGAGCAGGGGCTGGATCTTGTTGGCCGGCATATAGTACCTGGCACACTCGTGATCCCTGCACCCGGCCGCCAGGGCTGTCGCGAGGGCGAGGGAGAGGGCGCCGAACGCAAGGGAGAACCTCTTCACATGCATCCTCCCGGCCGCTGTCCGCCATTCCCGCTCTTGCACAGGGACGCGTTCTCTGTCAGTCGACATCGTCATCGAGCATCCAGATCCCGTCAGCGGAAAGCCGCAGGCTCCCGGGGCGATGGCCGAACTCATCCAGGCTCTTGCGAAACACGAGGGAGTCGAAGACGATCAGGCTGTCGCCGGCCCACCCGGCGCCCAGCGGTCCCCAGGGCTCGTTTCGGTACTGGAACTCCAGCGCGAGGCTGTCAGGGTCCACCCGCCAGACCTGCATCACGTTCCGGAGCATACTGGCCACGATGTCCTCATATGTGCAGAGCAGGCGGGTCCCGTCCGGGCTCGGCTCGGGGATCGAAACAGCATTGGTGATGCTGCCGTTGGAACCGTTCACCAGAAGCGTGACCGCCCATTCGCAGAAGGTCTCGGTGATCACCCAGATGTCCTGTTCAGGCAGGAAGGCGCTCAGTTCGTAGACTGCGTAGTCCTCCATGTATTCAGGGTCCGACTGATCGTTGAAGACCAGCGTGTCGCCCGGCTCGGTGACGATGCAGAGCGTGCCGGGACCGGGCCTGAACGCCCTGTCGCCATATGTCGAGAGGATTGAGAGCTCCGTCGTCTCCGCGGCCGCGGCGATTGCCATGGCGCACACGAGACCCGCCGGGAGCTCCATGCGTTCCTCCTCTCCGGGACATCTCCTGTTCCCGGTCTGCTTCACCGATCACGGAGACCGTCGGGCAGCATCTCCAGGAGTCCCCCGGCTTCGGTGGAAGTGGCCCAGGGGACTGCCGGAACACTAGCGGATCGATCGTGGTGCGTCTATCGAACCGGCTCCGGGCGGAATGCCCGCCACGGCCGTGGCATGAGCCGACTCTACGGAAGAGGCCTTTCTCTGCTCCGGCTGCACCACGGCCAACGTTTAATAGTTGATGTTATTCGAGAATTGTTTCTTGACAATCGTGATCATTCAGTCCATGTTCCGGCTGTCGGACGGCTCCATCACCTTCAGAAAGAGGGGACATGTGATGAACAGGGATCTGCTGATGAACAAACTCGGTACGGGGCTCCGCCTCCTCTCCTGGCTGGCCCTGGCGCTGCTGCTTTTCCAGGGCCTCGGAGTCCTGATGTATGTCGTGAACGTCAGGCCGGAGATGAGCGGGATCCCCGCCGGGATCACCCTGCTTGGTTCCTTTGCGCTTGCGGCCTGTCTGGGCAGATCCGCCCTGTGGATCGGGATCTACCGGAACGGGGCGGGAGCGGTGGCGGCCCTCGGCTCCGACGGGGAAGCCGCCGGGGCGGAGGCGCTTACCGGGATACTGGACAGGCTGGCCAAGCTGCTCGTCACGAGCAGCATCCTCGATGTCCTGCTGCTGCCGGCCATCTTCCTGATGGACGTGTTCTTCCCGTTCAGGCTGTCGAGCGTGCATCTGGGGCTCATCCTGCTCGCCGCCATGCTGCTCCCCCAGGCGTTCGGCCTGGCTGCGCTCCTGCTCGCGTACCTGGCCCGTCAGTACGGCATGCTGGTCCGGGAGCGCTGCAGGATGAGGAGCGAACTCGATCTGACGATATAGGAGGAACCATGGCGATAGTCGTGAACCTCGACGTGATGCTGGCGAAGCGGAAGATGAAGCTCAACGAGCTGTCGGAGGCGATAGGCATCTCGGTGCAGAACCTGTCCATCCTCAAGACAGGGAAGGCCAGAGCGATAAGGTTCTCCACGCTGGATGCCCTGTGCCGCATCCTCGGGTGCACCCCCGGCGACATCCTCGAGCACAGGAGCGACAATGCTTAGCAAGCGGCAGGCGCAGTCCCGTCCGGCCCGGCGCAGTGCAGCCTCCCGATCTTCCTTCAGCCGTCCCGCCCGTCGTATTTGGCCGCGCTTCCGCGGGCCTTCTCGACGGGGTACTTGATGCGGTTGAGCACCAGCTTGGCTGAGGCGGCCGCGACGGGATCCAGGTCGAGCCTGTCGGCCAGGTTGACGAGGTAGATCAGCACGTCGCCGATCTCCTCGGCGGCGTGGGCCTTCTGTGCCGGCGTGAGGCTACGGCTCTGGTCCTCGGTGAGCCACTGGAAGATCTCGGCCAGCTCGGAGGCCTCGACCGAAAGGGCCATGGAGAGGTTCTTGGGGCTGTGGTACATGCCCCAGTCGCGCTCGCGGACGAATTCGCGCACCTCGGCGAGAAGACCGTCCAGTCCGCCGTGATCATCGGGTCTTCCGCCCGGCTCGTTCATCCCTCGCTGCCTTTCCATCGATCAGACCCCACATCGCCGGACCCGGCGCCGCTCCCTTCCGGAACGGGACGGGTAACAGGGGGTCACGGCCTTTCCCGCGTGATATCTCGGCGCGGGGATGCGGGGTCAACCGCCCGGGTGCATGGATCCGCATGTTCGCTCCCGGGGCCGGTGCGGGCTAGATTCGCGGCGTATCCGG
>JAKLEF010000076.1 GCA_022703195.1 Candidatus Fermentibacterota bacterium
AGATCTTCCGCAACGTGACAATCTGCCGGCAACGGTCCGGCAGCGCTGCGATGGCCTGAGTCAGGAGCCGCAGATCCTCGGCGCCGGCCACCGAATCGGGAATCGCCGCCGCCTCGTCCAAGACCCCGGCGGCATCGACCTCGGCCGCACCCGCGAGATCGCCGACGCCATAGCGCCGTTCGGATGCGTGATAGCGCAGCACGGGATAAGCGGCACCCCCCTCGACAAGGTGGGGCACTTCAGGGAGTACGGCATCCACAAGGGCAACGTGGGGACGCTCTGGCAGAACATCGTGTTCGGCATCGAGATGGATCCCGCGAGCGGCAACGCCGTAATCGACGACGGCTCCTACGTCAAGCGGCCCGACCGCGGCGTCACGACCGAACTCTGGGACATGATGGTGGCCCACGCGGACAGGCTCGGCTACTCCCGCTCCTCGGGCGACTACAAGAACCTCAACCGCCCGTTCCACTCCCTCGTCGTGTCCCTCCCCGCGGAGATCAGGGAGAGGATCGCCAGGGAGACGGAGGAATGGGCTCTCAGGTATTTCGAGGCCTTCGGCTCAATCGGGACCGGAACCGCCGTGATCGAGGCGATCGCCGGGCGCGGCGACTGGAATCCCTTCCCGGAGAGACGGATCGTGGCCTCGCGCGGAGGTCACGGCAGGGAGGATGCTCCCGACTTCGGCGGAGAGCAGGGCCCGGACGGCAGGGACTACTCTGACTGACGCCTCCCGGCCCGTCCTGGTGAGGGGGGGGCGGCTCGTCGACCCCTCCGCCGGCTTCGACGCGGTGGTCGACCTCCTCGTGGAGGACGGGACCGTCTCGCGCATCTCGAAGCCCTTCGAGGCACCGGCCCGGGATGCGTCGGTGGTCGATGCGGACGGCCTCTGGCTGTTCCCCGGGCTGACCGACATGCACGTGCATCTCAGGGAGCCCGGGGCGACCGCTTCGGAGACCGTGGAGAGCGGCCTCAGGGCAGCCATCGCCGGAGGATTCACGAGGGTGGCCGCCATGCCCAACACCGACCCGCCCGTCGACACTCCCGCGAGGGTTGCGGAGATGGCGGAGAGGGGGCGCCTCGCCGGAACCGCTGATCTGCTGGTCGTGGGCTGCGTGACCAGGGGCCGGAAGGGGGATGCGGTCGCTGACATCGGGGGCATGGCCCTCGCAGGGGCCGCGGCCTTCAGCGACGACGGCTCTCCGGTGCTCGATCCCGGGTTGCTCGCGGAAGCCATGGCCGCCGCCGGAGCCGCCGGGAGGGTCTTCATCCAGCACGCCGAGATCACGGACCTCTCCCGCGGGGGGGCCGTCAACCTCGGGCCGGTATCACGAGAGCTGGGTCTCGCCGGCATTCCCGATTCGAGCGAGACAGGAGCAGTGGCCCTCACCCTGGAAGCGGCGATGGCATGCGGTGGGCGAGTACACCTGACGCACCTCTCCCTGCCAGGGAGCGTCGACCTCGTACGCGAAGCCGCCGACAGGGGGGCATGCGCGACATGCGACGTCACTCCGCATCACCTGGCCCTCGACGAATCGGAGGTGCTCCGGTCGGGCGCCTGCGCCAAGATGAACCCTCCGCTCAGGTCCGCGCGCGACCGGGAGGGCCTGGTGGAGCGGGCCAGGGCAGGCAGGATCGATGCCGTGGCAAGCGACCATGCCCCTCACGAGGCGCGGCTCAAGGAAGCCGGGCTCGCCGGTGCCCCCTTCGGGATCACCGGCCTCGAGACAGCGCTCCCGGTGACGTTCGACGCCCTGGGGCGGATGGGTGCGATGAGCCCGCTGAAGATGCTCTCGCTCTTCACGACGGGGCCGGCTTCGATCCTGGGGGTCACGTGCCCGTCGCTGGCGCCCGGAAGGCCTTTCGAGGCCGTGCTGTTCGACCCGTGCGAGGAGTGGACCCCGTCCAGGGACAACACTCGCTCCCGTTCCACGAACACGCCCTTCCTCGGGAGGACCCTCAGGGGAAGGGTCAGGGCGGTCTGGAAGAGGAGGCTGGTCTACATTGACGGCGACTTCGTCCCCTGACGGCATGGCGCTGCGCGTCCTCGTCCCGGTCCTGGCCCTCCTGGCTTCGGGCTGCGCCTATTTCAACACGTTCTACAACGCGCGCCAGTCCTACGACGAGGCTCTGGCCAGCGTCCGGCAGAACCCGGACAACCCGTCAGCCGGCGAGGAGCAGGACCTGCGGGATGCGATAGAGGGTGCGGGCAAGGTCCTGGCCTTCTACCCCGAAAGCCGCTGGGCCGACGACGCACAGATGCTCATCGCTGACGCGCTCCTGCTCCTGGGATCCCGGTCGACATCGGGGAGCGGGACCTCCAGCTACGAGGAGGCGATGAGGGCCTACTCCTCCGTCATGGTCATGACCGACGACGGCCGGATGATGGACAGGGCCACCATCGGGATCGGGAACGCAGCCATGGCCCTGCGCAGGTATGCTGATGCGGCGGCCTCCTTCGGCGCGGTCTCCGGCCAGCGCAGGGACCTCTTCGCCGTCTCCAGGCTCAGGCAGGCCGAGGCCCTGGTGCTCTCCGGGGAGCCCGGCCTGGCCGCCGCGGTGCTCGACACGCTCGAATCCATGGACCTCTCCGACAGCCTCATGGCGGAGACGGAGCTGGCCCGCAGCCGGGTGCTCTCGAGCCTGGGCTTGCCCGACAGCGCGGCCTCGACGGCGCTGGAGGCGGCCCGGCTGTTCGGCAGGGGCGCGGGGTACTACAGGGCTCTCACGGCGGCGGCCGACGCATCCATTGAGGCGGGCGACCCGTCCGGCGCCGTCTCCATCCTCGCCCCCCTCAGGGTATCCTACAGCACCAACCGCGAGCTCGCGGCCATCTCACTCCTGTCCGGGAGGGCGGCCGAGGCGGCGGGCGACGTGCAGGCGGCCCTGGATTCCTATGCCGATGCTGCAGAGCTCGACATGTCGAGGGATGTGGGCGCAGAGGCCCTCTACCTGGAAGCACTCCTGCTCGAGAGGGAGAAGAGGCTCGACGACGCGCTCACGGTGCTTGCACAGCTCTCGGGCAGGAGCGGCGACTACCTCTGGATACGGCTGGCCTCCGACAGGCTCGGGGAGATGCAGCTCCTGAAGACCTACATCGATACCCTCGAGACGGCCGCGCCCGATGACATGGACCTCTTCAGGTTCCTCGCCGCCGAGAAGAGGATGGACCTCTACGGCGAGGACTCCCTGGCCATGGGCGAGATGAGGGCCCTGCTCGACAGCCCCGACGGGCGGGTGAGGGCGATGGCCCTGGTCTCCGCATCGGGGAATCCCGGCATAGGCCGCGACAGCTCCATCGCGCTGCTCGAACAGGCCCTCGCGCTCTGCGACTCAGGAGATCTTGCCGGGAGGATCGAGGAGGAGCTGGGCCTTCCGCCCGGGCCTGCCGCCCAGGCCAGGCCCTCCGCACTCCTGGAGGCCGCGTGGGACCTTTACGGCGCGGGCGAGTACGAGGCCGCCTGGAGTGCCGCCGGACGGGCGCTCTCCTCGAGATGGAGGCTCGACAACGAGCCCGCGCTCCTGTGGATCGCCTATCTCTCGTCGGAGGCCGCCATGATGGAGGACGACCTGGTGGAGAGCTATGCCACGGAACTGGTCCAGAGGTATCCGGGGACCGCAGAGGGTGCCGCTGCCCTGGACAGGCTGGGCGGCGTGTTCGAGGAGCCCGATGAGTAGCTCAGGCCCGGTCGACTCTGATGCAAGGGTGATCGCCTGCATCCCGGCGGACGAGGGCATCTTCCGGATCGCGCTCGAAGCCCCGCGGATCGCCTCGGCATGCCGGCCCGGGCAGTTCGCCATGCTCGAACCCTCCCCCGGGGCCTTCCCTGTGTCCAGGCGCCCGCTCACCTTCAGCTCGTGCGACCCGGAGGCGGGCTCGGTCACGTTCCTCTTCGACGTTGCCGGAGCCGGTACGTCCATCCTGTCCCGATCCGTCGAAGGCGATTCGGTGCGGATCCTCGGGCCGCTGGGAAGAGGCTGGGAGACGGCTCCCGGAAGATGGCTGATGGTGGCAGGCGGGCTCGGCATCGCCGGGTTCCCGTTCCTTCTCTCCACCGCGGACGAAGCCGTGGTCATGGCCGGAACCAGGACCGGGCGGGGGACATCGTGCTGTCCGCCGGGGACCGTGCTGGCCACCGAGGACGGCTCCGTCGGCATGAGAGGCCTCGTCACCGGACTGCTCGAGGATGTGGAGTGGGACTCGTTCGATTCCATTGCGGTCTGCGGTCCCTCGGCCATGATGCGGGCCGTTGTCGCCCGCACCCCTCCCCGTGTTCTCGGCAGGGTCCAGGTGTCCATGGAGAGCCGCATGGGATGCGGGTGGGGCGTGTGCGGGGGATGCCCCGTGCCATCCTCCCGGGGCGGCTTCATGTCGTGCTGCAAGGACGGCCCGGTCTTCAGGGCCTGCGATGTCGACTGGGAGAGGATCTCGTGAACCCGGTCACCGAAGGCCTGCCCGACTCCTTCTGGGGCATACCCGTCCCCGGGCCGGTCGCCCTGGCCTCTGGGACCTGCGGATTCGGCCTGGAGCTCGACGCCATGGGCCTGCTCGAGGACGTGGCCCTCGTCTTCTCCAAGGCCGTGACCCCCGAACCGAGGGACGGGAACGCACCCCCGAGGATCCACGACACCGGATACGGCCTCCTCAATTCGATAGGCCTGGCCAACCCCGGCCTAGACAGGGTCCTCTCGGAGGTACTGCCCGCTGCCGCCGGCCTTTCGAGACCCCTGGTGCTGAACGTCGCCTGCGAGTCCGTGAGCTCCTTCGGGTCCACCGTGGCCGCACTCGAAGCCGGCGGCTCCCACGCCGGATACGAGGTCAACGTGTCCTGTCCCAACGTGGAGGCTGGCGGGATGGCCTTCGGGGTCGACCCGGCAGCCGTCGCCTCCGTGACCCGGGCGGTCAGGCTGGAGACCCGCAGACCGATCACCGTGAAGCTCACCCCGAACGGCGGGGACATGGTGTCCGCCGCGAAGGCCGCCGAGGATTCAGGAGCAGATGCTGTCACGGTGTGCAACACCTTCCTGGGCATGAAGCTGGACTGGAGGACCGGAAGGCCTGTGCTCGCAAGGGGTGTCGGGGGCTACAGCTCGCCCGCCCTCCTGCCGCTCGTCGTGGCCAGGGTATGGCAGGTCGGCCGCGCCGTGCGGATACCCGTGATTGCATCCGGAGGAGTCTGGGAGCCCGGTGACGTGCTGGAGCTGCTGGCTGCGGGAGCCTCGCTCGTGCAGGTGGGGACCGGGCTCCTCCGGAGGCCCTCCCTGCCGTCGGAGCTTGCTGCCGGCATAAGGGAACTTCTTTGCGGAACCTGACGGCTGTGGCGCTCGCGGCCCTCGTGCTGCTGGCAGCAGGCTGCCTGGCCCCCAGGCCGGTTTACAGGGGCGGCGTGAGGGGCGCGGCATCGCTCGTCACCGGCCTCGAGCAGCGGGGAACGGCCAGCTTCTACGCCGGGAGCTTCCACGGCAGGCAGACCGCCAGCGGCGAGAGATACGACATGAACGCGATGACCTGCGCCCACAGGACGCTCCCGTTCGGCACCCTGCTCGAGGTCGAGAACCTGGGCAACGGCTCGACCGTGACCGTCAGGGTGAACGACAGGGGCCCCTACGTGGGCGGACGGATCATCGACCTTTCGAGGGGCGCGGCCGACAGGCTGGGGATGATCGACTCGGGCACCGCCGACGTGCGGCTGAGGGTGATCGGATTCGAGGAGGAGGAACGCTGATGCCGTCCGGATGCTCCGGGACAAGGCTCTACATAGCCCTGACCAGCGACATGGGGAGGACCCCGGCCGAACTGCTGGCCCCGCTGAGGGGTCTCGGCGTGGGGATCAAGATCGGGCTCGAGCTCTTCGCGGGGCGCGGGCCGGACATCGTGAGGGAGCTCTCGGGCGAGGGCTTCCCGGTCTTCCTGGACCTCAAGCTGCACGACATCCCCCACACGGTCGAGGGCGCGGTGAGGGCGGCCTGCGCCTCGGGACCGGCCCTCCTCAACGTCCACGCCTCGGGCGGAGCGGCAATGATGAAGGCCGCCGCCTCGGCCGCTTCGGGCACCGGGGTGCGCATGCTGGCCGTCACAGTCCTGACAAGCCTCGGCGCCCCGGACCTGGAGCGGATGGGCTGGAGCCTCGGGCCGGGGGGGACGGTGGTGAGGCTCGCCGGGATGGCGGCCGAGAGCGGCATGGACGGGGTGGTATGCTCTCCCGAAGAGGCCTCGGCAGTGCGCTCCGCGACCGGTCCCGGCTTCCTCGTGGTCACACCCGGCATCAGGCCCTCGGGATCCGACAGGGGCGACCAGGCCAGGATCGCGACGCCGGAGGCCGCCATCCGGGCAGGCGCCGACGCCCTGGTGGTGGGAAGGCCCGTAAGCGGAGCGCCCGATCCGCGGGCAGCCGCGTCGGCCATCCTCGAGGAGATAGAGGCGGCGGTAGCCTCGGGAGTGCGCTCCTTCTGAACCGGGCAGCCCCCGGCCTCACACGGATCCTGCGTCTGGCCGCAGTGCCGGCCGTGTTCGCGGCCGCGCTCTGGATACTGCCCGGCGCGGTGGCCAGGCATGCCCTCTCGCACCTCGACGGGCGTGCCTCCATCGGCGGAGTCCGGGCTGCGCCCGGCCTGCTCCTGCTTGCAGACGTCGACATGCCGGGGCTGGGCTTCGAGGCCGACGAGGCAGTGATCTACTGGAGCATGGGCGTGCCCGTCCCGTCCGTCGACAGCATCCTGATCCCGTCCTGCAGGGTCGATCTGCCGCCGGGCCGCGGCAGGGCCGGAGGAGGCGGCGGCGGCGGTTCCGACGACATGCCCCTCCTCGTGCTGGGAGAGGCCAGGTTGACCCGGGCCGGATCGGACACGACGGTGTTCTCCGGCCGCGCCTCGCTCAGGTCGGGCTCCGTCGAGATGTCCGGGCTCGCGCACGGACCCTGGGGATCGGCCTCGATCGAGGCGGGGGGCGTGCGTGGCGAGGTCTCCTTCCGGGCCGACTTCCACGGCTGCACCGGGATCCCGCTCTTCGACCCCGACCTGCCCTCCCTGATAACGGAAACCGGGTTCTCCGGATCGCTCCAGGGGACGGCCACGGACGACTCCGTCCATCTCGAGGGGACGGCCGCCGGGACGGGAGGTGCGGCTGCAGCCACACGCTTCTCCCTGTCGTACTCCGAGCGGACCTCGGAACTGACCGTGGCGACCGGGCTCGGCGGGGCGGAAACCGTCGCGGACAACATCCTCCTCTCCTATGAACCGTCGGCCTGGATGTCGCTCGACCCCGAGGGCGAGGTCCGGCTGACATTCGAGGGCGGGGAGCCCTGCAGGTTCGACCTCGAGGCCCGGATGGACAGCGCGTCGGTCTATTCCGAACACGTTGCGGGGGACACCGTCCGGTTCTCGTGCTCGGTCTCCGCCTCGGGAACCGTGGAGCCCGGGAGGCTCTGCGTGGATTCCTGCCTCCTCTCCCTGGGAACCATGAATCTGAGGGCGAGCCTCGAAGCCCTGACGGGCGACCGCGACAGGCTGACGGCACGCATCTGGAACGACAGCATCCCCGGAGAGGCCATTGCCTCCTCCATCCCTGCATCCCTGCTGGGTCCGCTTGCGGGGACGGCGCTGGAAGGGTCCCTCGGCCTTGACGTCCGTCTCTCGATCGACAGGCAGTGGCCCGACAGCTCCGACCTTTCGATCCTGGTCGACGCGGGCAGACTCTCGGTCGTCAGCTGCCCGGTCGACGTGGCGCGCCTGGTCCGGGGCGGTTCCTGCAGGATGCGAGACAGCTGGGGCAATTCGAGGCTCATCCACCTCAGCAGATCGGCAAACGTGGAGTTCGTGGAGCTCTCGGAGATGCCTCCCTGGTTCGAACCCCTGCTCTGCTGCTCCGAGGACGGAACCTTCCGCAGCCACTCCGGCTTCAGCGCGGAGCACATAAGGAACTCGCTCGTCGCCGACGTGAGGGAGGGCGGCTTCGTGAGGGGCGCATCGACCCTGACCATGCAGCTCGCGAGGAACCTCTTCCTCTCGCGCGAGAAGACGCTGGCCAGGAAGCTCCAGGAGGTCTTCCTGACCTGGAGGCTGGAGGAGACCCTGTCGAAGGACAGGATCCTGGAGATCTACGCGAACATCGTCGAACTCGGTCCGGACGTGTTCGGATTCGCCGAGGCGTCCCTGTACTACTTCGGGACGGGCATCCGCGACCTCGGGGTGAGGGAGACGGCCTTCCTCGTCTCGATCCTCCCGGGCCCGAGGCCGTACCACCGCTTCTTCGAGAGAGGCTCCGTCCCCGACTGGTGGGAGGGATACCTGGACATCCTCGTGGAGTCCGCCGAGCGGCGCGGGGGAGTTACGCACGAGGAGGCCGCACTTGCGCTGGGGCATGCCATACGGTTTAATTAGCCGGTGCGTACCGTGCGCGGGCTGTCGCCATGGTGCCGCGCATGTGGTTATGATCGAACCCTGACCGGGCCGGCTGTCGAGGGGGGAACATGGCCGATTCAGGCGCTTACGAGATAAGGCGGGAGGGCAGGGTCTACCGCGCCCCCTCCGTCGAGGTCCTTGTGAAGTGGGCTGCGGAGAGGCGCATCACCGCCGGCGACGAGATCAGGCCCG
>JAKLEF010000077.1 GCA_022703195.1 Candidatus Fermentibacterota bacterium
CGCATGTCGAGGAGCCCCGCGCAGGTCCCCCTGAAGGTCTCGAGCGCTTCGCGGCGGGAGGCGAAGAATCGGATCCTGCAGAGGAGCCCCGAGAGCCCGTCGAAGAGGCGGCGGGAGGAGACCAGCGCCACCCCGGCCGCGCTCGCGGCGATGCCTGCCGCGACCACGGGCAGTACGCCGGCCCCGCCCGTCAGGATTGCTCCGATGACGGCGAGGAGCACCATGCTCATCAGGTCGGTGATCCTCTCGGCCACGACCACCGGCGAGGTGAGCTCGACAGGTATTCCCTCCCCGTCGCGCAGGAGGCAGGACTTCAGGACCTCACCGAGCTTCCCCGGAGAAACCGTCATCGAGAAGCCGGCGAGGAACACCAGGAGGCTCCTCCCCACGGGCAGGCGGACGCCTGTCCTGCCTAGAAGGTACTGCCACTTCATGAATCTCAGGGCGTAGTTGACCAGGGGCAGCCCGAGAACGGCCGGGAGCCAGCTGGGATCGAACGCGGAGATGGCGCTCGAGAACTGCGGGGCGTCCGAGACCAGCACCAGGGCCGTGTAGACCAGGAGCGCTGCGAAGACGGTCAGGAGGGCGCGCTTCAAGGAACCGCGGGCCCCGATCCGGGCGCGGGTTCCGCACCGGCCCCGCCCTTGCCCGAAAGCCCGGGGAGCATCCCCTCTATCTCTGCGTGCAGCTTCTCGAAACCGGCGAGCCCGTCGAGGAGCGAGAGGGCCTTCTTCGAGAGGTCGAGGGCCTCCCCTGCCTCGCCCAGGAGGCTGCTCGCCCTGGCGGCCAGGGCCAGGGCCTGGGCCCTCGAACCCCTGGAATGGTCTCCGGACGGCATGAGTTCATATGCTGTCATGGCGTGGACGAGGGCATCGCGGGGCTGGTTCCTGGCCAGCCCGAGGAGCGAGAGGTTGATGTGCACCCCGCTCCTGGAGGCTCCTGTGCGGATCTCGAGGGCTTCCTGCAGCAGCCTGCCGGCCTCGTCGAGGCCGGGCTCCTCGCGCTTCTCGATCAGCAGGCCCGCCAGGTTGACGCCCAGGCTGGCCGCGAGCACGGGCTCCCTCTCGAGCGCCTTCCTGTAGTACTGCTCGGCCTGCGCGGCATTACCACGCCCCGATTCGATCAGTCCGAGCTGGCCAAGGGCCGTACCGCTGGTGTCGCCCTTCTGGACGGCCTCGGCCACGGTATCCTCGGCCTCGTCGAACCTGCCCGCCCTGATGAGGAAGTATACGAGAGCATTGGTCAGCGGGTCCTTCACCGACTTCCTGTCGCGATTCCTCTGGAGCATCCGGATCATATCCTCGACGCGTCCCGAGGCGGCCAGGACGGCCGCCCGCCGGAGCTGGACGCTCTTCCAGGCCGGCGTCCTCATGAGGATGAAGCCCGCGAGGGTAAGGAGGGCGAGTGCGCCCAGAGCCGCGAGGATGTAGTTCGTCATCTCGGTCTGCCCCCGGATCCGCTGCGCGAGGTGTCGAACTGGGTGAAGTCGGGGATGGTGGTGTCAGAGGCGAACGGGGACAGCGCGGTATGTATGGGGCAGTAGGAGGTGGGCTGGGTGCCGGCCCAGAAGAGCTCGTCGACCGCCTTGTCGCCGCACTCGGCGTTGGCCAGGAAGCCCGACTGCCTGCAGATGACGGCATGTTCCACCGCGCCCGAGGGTGCGGCAGGGAAGGATGGAGCCGACGAGGCGTCTGCCCCTGCGAATGCCCTGCGCATGAACCTGCTCCAGATGGGCACGGCGATGTCGCCCCCCGCCTCGCCTCTGCCGCTCTGGAGCCTCATCCTCACGACATGGTTGTCGTATCCGACCCATACCGACGCCACGAGATCGGGGGTGAAGCCTATGAACCAGGCGTCGGCGTAGTCGCTGGTGGTGCCAGTCTTGCCGCCCGCATCCCTGCCGGCGTAGGGTCCGGCCCCCCAGTACCAGCGCGATCCCGACGCCGTGCCGGCCCTGACCACGCTCTGGAGCAGGTTGTTCATGATCCAGGCGCCGGTCTCGCTGAGGACCCTGGAACCCTGAGGGGCCTGTTCGTTGGTCTCGAGGACGTTGCCGTACCTGTCCACCACCCTGAGGATACCCGTGGCATCCCTGGCGATGCCGCCGGTCGCGAACGGAATGTATGCCTGCGCCATCTCGAGGGGGCTGACCATGCAGCTGCCCAGCGGAAGCGAGTTCACTATGGGCAGGTCGCTCTCGATCCCCATGGCCGAAGCCCTGGCGGCCACGGCCTCTATCCCCACGGCCATGCCGACCCTGACGGCCGAAACGTTGTAGGACCGGGCTATGGCCTCCCTCACTGTCACCATCCCGTGGAAGCTGCCGTCGTAGTTCCTCGGCCTCCACTGGCCGGGGGAGAGGTCGACCACTACCGGCTGGTCGAGGACCACGCTCCCTGGCGACCAGCCCTGCTCCACGGCCTCCGCATAGACGAACGGCTTGAATGAGCTGCCGGGCTGCCTCCTGGCCTGTACCGCCCTGTTGAATTCGCTGTCCTGGAAGTCCCTTCCGCCCACCATCGCCCTTATGTAGCCGGTTCTCGGATCGACTGCGACTATCGCGCACTGGACATAGTCCGGGGCGCCCTCGATGGTGTCCTCGACGGTCTGCCAGTAGTCCCAGGAGCTCTCGTACCGGAGCCTCTGGGGATCGTCCGCGTAGGAGCCCGTGGCGGGATCCCACAGGGGCTCCCTCAGCGCCATGACGCTGTCCATCGCGAACTCGGCAGCCGCCTGGACGTCGGGGTCGAGAGTGGTGTAGACCTCGAGCCCCTGTTCGTATACCGCCGACCAGCCGTATCTGGAGACCAGGTACTGCCTCACGTACTCAGAGAAGTAGTCCCACTGGTCCTCCAGCTCGGGCCTCACCACGTCCACTCCCAGGGGCGACGCGCACGCCTGGTCGTACTGGCCGTCGGTGATGCAGCCGTCCTCGCGCATCATCGATAGGACGACGTTCCGGCGGGTGGTGCAGCGCTCGGGATTGCGCACGGGGTTGTAGCCGCTCGGGTTCCTCGGCATGCCGACCAGCATCGCGGCCTGCGCCAGCGTGAGCTCGGCCGCGGTGGTCCCGTTGAAGTAGGTCCTGGCGGCGGCCTCGATGCCGTAGGCCCCCTGGCCGTAGAAGATGTGGTTGAGGTACATCTCCAGGATCTCCTGCTTGGAGAACTGCCTCTCGATCTCCATAGCGATGAAGGCCTCCTGGAGCTTCCTCTGGATGGTCTGGTCGGGCACGAGGAACAGCCCCCTGGCGAGCTGCTGCGTGATGGTGCTGCCGCCGTGCCGGGCGCCGGTGGTCAGATCGACATAGACGGCCCTGACCAGCCCCCGGATGCTGACCCCGTTGTGGGTGTAGAAATCCTTGTCCTCGGTGGCAATCAGCCCCTGGATGACGAACGGGCTGATCTGGTCGATCTCGACGGGATACCTGTTCTCCACGAAGGCGCAGGCCAGCTCGTTGCCCCTGCAGTCGTAGATCCGGGTCGAGGCCGAGGGTTCCCGCCCGCGGAGCCCGGCCACCAGGATGTTCCCCCTGGCCTGCCTGAAGGCGGTGCTGCAGTCGTTGTAGACCCTCCACATGAAGCCGCCCGAGAAGAAGATGCACAGGGACGCCGCCAGGGCCGTCCATTCGAGTACCGCACGCACCCTCCCGGCCGGGGCGCTATTCGACAGAGCCAAGCTGGTTCCTCCCGAGCACTGGTGTTCCATCCTCGTACCGGAGTACGTATTCGTAGGCGCCCGAGTTCCCGATCAGGGTGACCTCCCTGCAGCCGGCGGCCGCGGCGGGCCTGGAGGAGAACTCGGGATGATAGTCGCTCTCGTAGTCCTCGTATGTCCTGAAGACGATCCGGTACCCCGTGGGAGTGCCCTCGAAGAGATAGAGGTTGCCAGCGAAGTAGACCACCCTCTCGGGGTCCAGGTCGCCGTTCATCTCCACCCCGAGGGCCCTCCAGATCGTCATGCCTATCTCGTTCTCGAAACGCTGCTCGGTCTGGTGGGGGTCGAGGTAGATGATCTGCTGCCCCAGCGGCTCCTCGTCACCGCTCGTCAGGATGGCCGGGAAGGTCGCAGACAGTGTGTCCAGCCTCTCCACCTGGTCGCTCACGGCCAGGAAGTTCGCGGTCATGACCCGGAGCCTCTCGACGTCCAGCGTGGAATCGGGGACCGAGGCCTGCCCTGTGGTCCGGAGGATCTGCATGGATTCGTGGGCATCGCGGATGACGGCCTTGGAGAGGAACGCCATCTCTCTCCAGGTGGCCACGAAACCGCTCAGTTCCACGGGCACCGATGAGAGGTTGAACGTGGCCCTGTCCTGGATGATCTGCATGGCGGCCGCCCTGCGGATGTTGCACCAGGCGAGCCCGGCATAGGCGGCATCGTCGAGGGAGCCGATGTAGCTCTCGAAGCCGGTGCCCCGCTCCCCTGCGGCGGACGCCGACGAATAGTGGGCGATCGAATCGATCCTCGCGCCGTCCAGGAGCTGCCTGGCGATCCTCATCTCGAACCGCGTCTCCGGGCTCGACATGATCAGACCCGCAGTGCGCTCGACGCTCAGCGAGTCGATGACCTCGCCGGGGATCTCCTCGCCGAACCCCTCTATGAGCCAGCCGGATTCGCCGAGCACGAAGTCGATGCGGACGATGGCCGGACTCTCCATCCTGGTGATGGAGCAGTAGTAGGATGTCCTCGAACCGGTGCTGTCGGTAAGTATCTCTGTCAGCCTGCCGGAGGAGTCGAAGCCCCTCCATCTGCCGAAGACCGTCCAGGGATCGCCGCCGGCGGATTCGGAGGCCTCCCTCAGCGCCGGGGCGAGGAGGCCGAGGCACGAAGGGTCGTTCAGGGCCAGCAGCCTGGAGAACTCGAGACCGATCTCGAGCGGGGAGGCCGGGATCGTTGCGGTGCTGTCGGCAGGAACGACGACCTGCCCGTCCCCCGGGCCTCCGCAGCCGGCGGCGAGAACCAGGGTCAAAGCCGTCAGAGACAGGATCCTACTCATTCCAGCCCCATCGTCACGGCCATCATCTCCCCCGGTGTGGTAGCTCCTGAACAGACCTTGCGTGCGGCATTGGAACGGAGCGTCCTCATGCCGTCCTCCACGGCGAGCCTCCTGATCTCGCCCGACGGCGCCGAGCGGGACAGGGCGTCCCTGACGCGGTCGGTGACCTCCATGACCTCGAAAACGGCCGTCCTGCCCTTGAAGCCCGTGCCCCTGCAGGCCCTACAGCCCCTGCCCCTCCTGAAGCTGCAGCCCTGGACCCCGGCGAGGCCTGCCGTGGCGAGAAGAGCGGCCGGGGGCTCCCAGACCTCTGCGCATTCGTCGCAGACCACCCTGACCAGCCTCTGGGCGACGATTCCGATCAGGGTGCTCGCCAGGAGGAACGGCTCGACGCCCATGTCCAGGAGCCTCACTGCGGAGGAGGCGGTGTCGTTCGTGTGCAGCGTGCTGAGGACGAGGTGCCCAGTGAGGGCGCAGCGTATCGCGCTCCTGGCGGTTTCCTGGTCTCGTATCTCGCCCACCATGATCACGTCCGGGTCCTGCCTGAGTATGTGCCGCAGGGCCGTGGAGAAGGTGACGTCTATCGCGGGCTGCACAGCTATCTGGTTGAACTCGTCCGTGACGAACTCGATCGGGTCCTCTATCGTCGTGATGTTCTTCTCCGTGGTCGAGAGAGCAGTCAGGGTGGAGTAGAGCGTCGTGGTCTTGCCGCTGCCGGTGGGGCCCGTGACGAGGAGCAGCCCCATGGCGCTCTTCACCAGCCTGCCGTACCTCCCGCTCTCGTCCTCCTCGAAGCCGAGCCCGGACAGGTCCTGCATCAGGATTCCGGGATCGAGTATCCTGAGCACGGCCTTCTCCCCGAACGCGGCGGGGATGGTGGAGGACCTGATCTCGACCGGTTTGCCCTCGAAGTGGGTCCTTATCCTGCCGTCCTGGGGCCTTCTCTTCTCGGCTATGTTCATGCCCGCTATCATCTTGACCCTGGACAGAATGGGGAGGTGCAGCTTGCGGGGCAGGCTGTAGACGTTGTGCAGGACGCCGTCGATACGCAGCCTCACGACGGTGTGCTCCCTGTGCGGTTCGAGGTGGATGTCGCTGGCCCTCTCCTCGAAGGCGTACTGGAGCAGATGGTTCACGGCGTTGACGATGGGTCTGTCGGTCGGTTCGAGCCCGCCCGGGGTCTCGCTCGAGACGTACCTCTCCAGGTTGCCGAGGTCGACGTCCTCGTCGCTCATGGTCCCCACCTCGCGGGCGGCGGCCACGATCGAACTGTGGAGACCGTAGAACTGCCGGATCACCTTGGCGATGTCGGTGGGCCTGCTGATGTAGAGCTCGATCTCCTTGCCCAGCAGGTGCGGGAGATCCTCGACCGGCCTGGGGTCGGTGAAGTTGCACGTCGCCACCATGAGCCTGTCCTCGTTGCTGCCCACCACGACCGCATGGTTCCGCTGGGCGAACGCTCCGGGGAGGGAGGAGGTGACGAGTTCGTAGTCGAGTTCGAGAGGGTCGAGGTTGCGGAAGGGTATTCCCGACTGCTGCGAGAGGAATGTGTAGAGAGCCTCCTCGCTCACCAGCCCCCTGCTGACGAGGATGCCGAGAAGCGAGGGATCGGGGCTCTGCCAGAGCCTCGAAAGCCTCTCCATGCCCTGCCTCGAGAGGAGACCGGCCGCCTCGAGCCGCCCGGGAAGGGCCGCGAAGTCGAGCCTCGGTATGGATCTCAAAGGGTCTCCAGTACGAGGCTGCTGTTGACCCTGTCCCAGATGAAGGCCCCGCGGAGATCGGCTTCCGCCGATCCGGCGGCCTGTTCGGTCATGGCATGGATCCAGCCGATGGTCTGGCCGTCCTCCACAGGGAAGCCCGACTCGGCGGCCTGCTCCCAGCCGACTTCGGGGCGGATGGTGTCGTCGACCCTGGTCCTGCCGCCGCCCAGGCGCCTGACGACATCCCCGGCCACCCCGGCGTCCACGCCTGTCCAGTA
This sequence comes from Candidatus Fermentibacterota bacterium, assembly GCA_022703195.1. Lineage (GTDB taxonomy): Bacteria > Fermentibacterota > Fermentibacteria > Fermentibacterales > Fermentibacteraceae > Fermentibacter. The sequence continues at coordinate 6,975 of JAKLEF010000077.1, forward strand.
GCCGGTGCGGTCGCTCCTGACCTCCCTGATCACCGGGGCCGGCGGGAGCGACTCGAAGGCGGAGAGATCCCCGCCCTGCGCCTCCACTGTCCTGACGAAGGCGTCCCAGGCCGACGAGTCGTCGAGATGCGCCGCGCACCGGGCCTCGAGCCCGGCAATGCAGGCCTCGTCGGATGAATCGTCGGCCAGCATCATGGCCGTGAGCTTAACGGCGAGGTCGCGCACCACGAGCGGGCCTCCGCCCTTCAGGACGGAGACGGCCTCGGCCGTTTCGAGGTAGTTGCCGGCGGTACGCCCCAGAACCACGTCCATATCGGTCACGAGGGCGCGGGCGCGGGTGCCGCAGCCCCCGGCCACCTCCACGAGGGTCCGCGCCAGGAGCAGGGCCTGCCCGCCCGTCTTCATGAAGGCGCCCCTGCCGGCCTTCACGTCGAACACGAGGCGGTCCGCTCCCTCTGCGAGCTTCTTGCCGAGGATGCTTGCGCAGATCAGAGGGATCGACTCCACCGTCGAGGTGGCGTCGCGCAGCGAATACAGGATCCTGTCGGCCGGGGCCAGGTCGCCTGTCTGGCCGCACATGGCGAACCCGCAGCGGCCGACGATCTCCTGGAACTCGCCGACATCCAGGCGGGTCCTGAAGCCCGGGATGGACTCGAGCTTGTCGAGTGTGCCCCCGGTGTGCCCCAGTCCCCTGCCGCTGATCATTGGTACGCGCAGCCCCATCGAGGCCGCCAGGGGGGCCAGCACGAGCGAGATCTTGTCACCCACGCCGCCCGTGCTGTGCTTGTCGGCCAGGGGGCGCGGATCGTCCGGCCAGGACAGCACCGTGCCGCTGTCGCGTATCCCGAGCGTAAGCTCCACGGTCTCGTCTCGGTCGAGGCCCCGGATGAAGGCGGCCATGAGGAAGGCCGACGCCTGGTAGTCCGCCACCTCACCGGCGGCCACCCCGCGGGCGAACTCCGAGAGGGAGCCCCCGGGGCATCTGCCGCCATCCCTCTTGAGCGCGAGGAGGCGGGTTATCTCCAAGGGATCCCGAGCCGTGATAGAAGGGCTCCCAGATAGCCGGTACCGAGGGGATCGATCACGAAGAACGCCAGGGCGAGCGCGGCCGCCACAAGGACCCACACGACCCAGGCAGGGAGCCCCCTGCGCCTGCCGCGGCCGACACCCTCGAGGACGGCTCCGACGCTGGCCCTTCCCTCCGGCAGGCCCGGAGCCAGGACTTCGTCGAAGGAATGGATCCTCTTCCTCCTCAGGAGCGAGCGGATCTCGGACACGCTCCGTGCGACCACCTCGCCCCTGCCAGACAGAATCCTGTACTGCACCTGGCCGGGATGGGCGCCCCCGGGGGCAGGTTCGGCGCTGAGAGGCTGGGGATGGGGGGCAGGCTCGACCCGGGCGGGACCGGGAGCGGTTCCGGCGCCCGGTTCGGGGGAAGGTGCCTCGGGTGGGGCGGACTGCGCGGCCGGGCCGGCGGACTCGGGTTCGTCGGGGGTCCGGTCGCCCCAGGCGCCCGAGGGCCATGACTCAGGTTCGAAGGCCCCGCACTCGGAGATCGGCTCCCACGGGCCGCCGGCGAGGGATATCTCGGCATC
>JAKLEF010000078.1 GCA_022703195.1 Candidatus Fermentibacterota bacterium
CAGGCCCTTGCGCGATCCGTGGGTCGAGATCGAATACTCGATGACGGACAGCCCCTCCTTCAGGGAGGAGATGATGGGGGTCTCGATGGTCTCGCCGATCTCGCCGGACAGCCTCTTGCGGGGCTTGGCCATGAGGCCCCTCATGCCGGCGAGCTGCTTGACCTGGTCCCAGCTGCCCCTCGCGCCGGAGTTGGCCATCATGAAGATGGGGTTGAGGCCGTGCTTCTGGCTCTCGAGGGTGGTCTTCATCGCGTTCTTGACGTCCTCGGTGGCCTGCGTCCAGAGGTCGATGACCCTGTTGTACCGCTCGGCCTCCGTGAGTTCGCCCCTGCGGGCCCTCTGCTCGACGTCGGATATGGCTGCCCTAGTCTTCTCGATGATCTCGGGCTTCTCGGGCGGGATCGTCATGTCGTCCAGGCCGACGGTGATGCCTGCCATCGTGGAGTAGTGGAAGCCCAGGGCCTTGAGGTTGTCGAGGAACACCGCGGTCTTCACAGAGCCCAGGTCTTCGAAGCACCTCGAGACTAGGGCCGCGAGGCCCTTCTTCCCGAAGGTCTTCTCGTGCTTGATCTGGGCGTTGGCCATGATGAAGCCCATCTCCTCGGGCACTATCTCGTTGAAGATCACCTGGCCGACGGTCGTGAAGTCCTTCCAGAAGGCCGGCGCGCGCGACTCGCCCTTCTGGTCCTTCTCCGCGAGGCGGTTGATGCCCCTGATCTTGATCTTGGCGTGCAGGGACACCTTGCAGGCGTCGAACGCGCCCCTCACCTCTTCGAGGTTCGAGAACACCATGCCCTCGCCTGGCTCGCTCGGGATCGGCTTGGTGAGGTAGTAGACGCCGATGACCATGTCGTGGCTGGGGGTAGCGATGGGCTCGCCGCTCGAGGGCTTGAGGATGTTGCGGGAGCCGAGCATCAGGATACGGGTCTCGACCTGGGCCTCGGAGGACAGGGGCACGTGCACGGCCATCTGGTCGCCGTCGAAGTCGGCGTTGAAGGCGGCGCATGCCAGCGGGTGTAGCCTTATCGCAAGCCCCTCGACGAGGGTGGGCTCGAAGGCCTGTATGCCCAGCCTGTGCAGGGTCGGGGCGCGGTTCAGCATGACGGGATGGTTCTGGATGACGCGCTCGAGCACGGCCCAGACGTCCTCGTCCTTCTCCTCTCCGCGCTTGGCCACCATGCGCTCGACGCGCTTGGTCGCCATCTTGACGCCCTCCTCGTTCATCTCGGCGAGGCCGGCGATCACGAACGGCTTGAAGAGCTCGAGCGCCATCGTCTTCGGGAGCCCGCACTGGTGGAACTTCAGCTCGGGGCCGACGACGATCACGCTTCGGCCGGAGTAGTCGACGCGCTTGCCGAGCAGGTTCTGGCGGAACCGCCCGCGCTTGCCCTTGAGGAGGTCGGAGAGGCTCCTGAGGGGCCTCATCCCGTCGCCCTTCACGGGCTTGCGCCTGGAGCTGTTGTCCAGAACTGCATCGACCGCCTCCTGGAGCATCCTCTTCTCGTTCCTGAGGATCACCTCGGGAGCCTCTAGGTCGAGCAGGCGGCGCAGCCTGTTGTTCCGGTTGATGACCCTGCGGTAGAGGTCGTTGAGGTCGCTCGACGCGAACCTCCCGCCGTCCAGCGGCACGAGTGGCCTGAGGTCGGGGGGGAGGACGGGGAGGACCCTGAGGATCATCCACTCCGGCTTGTTGTCGTTGCGCGACAGCCTGAAGGATTCGATCTCCTTCAGTCTCTTGATGTTCTTCTGGCGCCTGGCTGCGGTGGTCTCGTTGGCGATGCTGGTTCGCAGGGAGGCGGCCAGTTCGTCGAGATCGAGCTTCTGGAGGAGCTGCTCGATGGACTCGGCCCCCATCCTCACCTTGAACACGTCGCCGTACGTCTCGCGCGCGGCCCTGTACTGCTCGTCGGAGAGCACCGTGCCCGCGGGCAGCGAAGGGTGCTCGGACTCCGTCACGAGGAACGACTCGTAGTAGATGACCCTCTCGAGGTCGGTCGTGGTCGTGTCGAGCAGCTTGGATATCTTCCTGGTCTTGAAGTACCAGATGTGCGTGACCGGCACGGCGAGCTCTATGTGGCCCATCCTCTCGCGCCTGACGCGGGAATGGGTGACCTCCACGCCGCACCTGTCGCACTTCACGCCGCGGTAGCGGATCCTCTTGTACTTCCCGCAGCTGCACTCCCAGTCCTTCACCGGACCGAAGATCCTCTCGCAGAAGAGGCCGTCGGGCTCGGGTTTGTAGGACCGGTAGTTGATCGTTTCGGCCTTGGTCACCTCGCCCTCGGACCAGCTCTTGATCTTGTCCGAGGAGGCGAGGCTTATCTTTATCCCGCGGAAGTTCGCCGGGAACGCCTTAGCGTCCCGAAGGGAGATCGTCTCGAGCATCGCTACTTCTCCTCCTCGGTGACGAGCTCTACATCGAGCGCAAGGCTCCTCATCTCGTTGAGCAGCACGTTGAAGGACTCGGGAACGCCCGGATCGGGTATGTTCTCGTTGTTCACTATCGCGCTGTACGCCCTGGAGCGGCCCTCGGCGTCGTCGGACTTGATGGTCAGCATCTCCCGGAGCGTGTAGGCCGCCCCGTAGGCCTCCAGGGCCCAGACCTCCATCTCGCCCAGCCTCTGTCCGCCCTTCTGGGCCTTGCCGCCCAGGGGCTGCTGTGTCACCATGGCGTACGGGCCGGTGGAGCGCGCGTGCATCTTGTCCTCCACCTGGTGCGCCAGCTTCATCATGTACATGACGCCGACGGTGACGGGCCTGGCCATGGGTTCGCCGGTTCGCCCGTCGTAGAGGACGCTCTTGCCGTCCTCGGGGAGCCCGGCCTCGGAGAGGAGCTTCCTGATCTCGGTGTTGGGGGCGGAGTCGAACACGGGCGTCACGGCGTCGAAGCCGAGAGCCTTGGCGGCCCAGCCGAGATTGGTCTCCAGGATCTGGCCCACGTTCATCCTCGACGGGACGCCGAGGGGGTTGATGCAGATGTCCACGGGCGTGCCGTCGGGCAGGTAGGGCATGTCCTCCTCGGGGACGATGATGCTCACGACACCCTTGTTCCCGTGGCGCCCCGCCATCTTGTCGCCGACCTGCAGCTTGCGGCGGCTGGCTATGAGCACCTTGACCAGCTTGAGCGTGCCGGGCTGGAGGTCGTCGCCCCTGTTGAGCTTGTCGATCTCGATCTCGTACTCGCGCTGCATCCGGTCGAGAACCTGGGCGGCGCGGCGCAGGACCTGCCTGGCCTTGTCGTCGGTCTCCAGGTTGTCGACGATCTGCCTTCCGAAGTCGAGCTCCATGAAGTTGACCTTGTTGAGCACTGCAGCCGTGAGCTTCCGGCCGGCGGGCACCGCGACCTCGCCGGTCAGCGTGTCGACCATGTCGACGGCCTTCTGGTCCTTCAGGAGCTCCTTGAGTATCGCGTCGCGCTCCTCGCAGAGCTTGGACTTCCTCAGGTCGTGAGCCTGGGCGAGCTTCTGGGTCTTCTCGTCGAGCTCGCGCCTGGCCCTCTCGGACCTGTCGCGCCTGGCGTAGACCTTAACGTCTATGACGACCCCGTCCATGCCGGCGGGGGCCTTGAGCGACACGTCCTTCACATCTCCGGCCTTCTGGCCGAAGATGGCGCGGATGAGCCTCTCCTCCGGGGACTGGTCCTGTTCGCCCTTGGGCGTCACCTTGCCCACGAGGTAGTCGTCCGCCTTGACCCTCGAGCCCACGCGGATGATCCCGTCGGCGTCGAGGTTGCGCTTGGCGTCCTCACCCACGTTGGGGATCTCGCGCGTCAGCTCCTCGGGGCCGAGCTTCGTCTCGCGGAACTGGGTCTCCAGCTCGAACACGTGGACGCTCGTGAAGATGTCCTTCTTGATCAGCTTCTCGCTGACCACGATGGCGTCCTCGTAGTTGTACCCGTTCCAGGGGCAGAGCGCCACGATCGCGTTGACGCCGAGCGCCAGCCTGCCCTGGCTCGTCGCCATGCCGTCGGCCAGGGGCTGGCCCGCTGCGACGGTCTCGCCCTCGTGGACGAGGGGCTTCTGGTTGATGGAGGTGTCCTGGTTCGTTCGCACGAACTTCTTGAGCCTGTAGGTGTCGTAGCGGTTGAAGTCGAGCGGGTCGCTGTCGGCGCGCACGATGATCATGGCGGAATCCGCATAGGTCACCGTGCCGCCGCGGCGTGCCGAGACCAGGGCGCCGGAGTCCTTCGCTGCCCTTCCCTCGAGGCCCGTTCCGACGACGGGCGCCTCGGTGTAGAGCAGAGGAACGGCCTGGCGCTGCATGTTGGAGCCCATGAGGGCACGGTTGGCGTCGTCGTGCTCGAGGAACGGTATCAGGGCGGCGGAGACGCCCACCAGCTGCTGCGGGCTGACATCTATGTACTCGACCTCGGAAGGCGGCACCATTGGGAAGTTGCCCGCGCGCCTGGCCCTCACGAGCGGGCCCGTGAGGTTGCCCTTCCGGTCCACCGCGGTGTTGGCTTCGGCAATCGTGGTCCTGTCCTCGCGATCTGCGGACAGGTAGACGACCTCGTTGGTGATCCTGCCGTTGATGACCCTGCGGTAGGGCGCCTCGAGGAATCCGAACCTGTTTATCGAGGCATAGACGGCGAGCGTCGTGATCAGGCCGATGTTGGGACCTTCGGGAGTCTCGACGGGGCACACCCTGCCGTAGTGCGTGTGATGCACGTCCCTGACGTCGAACCCGGCGCGCTCTCGGGTGAGCCCTCCTTCGCCGAGGGCGCTGGTGCGGCGCTTGTGGGTGAGCTCGGCGAGGGGGTTGGTCTGCTCCATGAACTGGGAGAGCTGGCTCGAGCCGAAGAACGTGTTGATCACGCTCGATAGCGTGCGGGAGTTCACGAGCTCGGTCGGGGTGAGCTTGTCCCGGTCCTGGTGGCCCATGCGGTCGCGGATCGTGCGGGCCATCCTGCTCAGACCCTTGGAGAACTCCTGCCCCAGCAGCTCGCCGACGGTCTTCACCCTGCGGTTGCCGAGGTGGTCGATGTCGTCGGCCGTTATCTTGCCCTCGCGTAGCTTGATCAGGTTGTCGACGATCGCCACGAGGTCCTCGACCGACAGGGTCAGCCTGTCCATGGTGGTGTCTATGTTCAGGCGCTCGTTCAGCTTGTAGCGTCCGACCTCGCTGAGGCTGTACCTCTTGGAGTCGAAGAACATCGAGCGCAGGTAGCTCTTGGCGTGGTCGAGGGACGGGGCCTCGGTGCCCCTCAGGGCCTCGTAGATCCAGAGGGTGGCGTTGTCCTCGTTCTTCTCCAGGCCGGTTCCGAGGCTGCTCTCCTCCTTGGCCAGCGTCTTCCTGATGCCGTCGAAGTCGGTCTTCTCGCTCCTGATCTCCAGGAAGGAGGCCTTCTTGATGCCTTTTGCGACGAGGTTCTCGATCTTCTCGATCGTCTCCACGGGTTCGTCGACCCTGGCGAGGATCTCCCCGGTTTCGGGATCGACGATCTCGTCGGCGAAGGACTTGAGAGTGAGGTCCACCGCCCTGCTGCGGTTCTTCAGGGCGACCTCGAGATCCCTCTCCACCTTCGGATAGAACCTGCAGAGGATCTCGGAATCGGTGGACAGGCCCAGAGACCGCAGGAGCATCGTGATGGGGATCCTCTTGGGGCGCTTGTCGATGTTGGCGAAGATCACGTCGTTCGTGTCGAGCATCAGGTCGAGCCAGGAGCCCCTCTGCGGGATCACGCGGGCGCTGCAGACCCTGCGGCCCCGCTGTACCGTCTTCTCCTCGAAGAAGACGCCTGGGCTGCGGTGGAGCTGGCTCACTATGACCCTCTCCGCGCCGTTGATGATGAAGGAGCCGGTCTCTGTCATCAGGGGCAGCTCGCCGTGGAACACGGACTGCTGGACTATCCTGGAGACCTTCTTCTCGTCGGGGGTGCCGCGGAACACGAGCCTCAGCTTCGCATTCAGGGGCGCCGAATAGGTGAGGTGCTTGTCGAGGGCTTCCTGAATGCTCCAGCGGGGCGTGCCGACCGTGTACTCGACGTACTCCAGCGAGAACTCCTTGGTGGAGCTCTCAATGGGGAAGGTGTCGAGGAATATCTTGTGGAGACCCTGTGGGAGGCGCTCGTCCGGAGGGACGTCCGCCTGCAGGAAGACGTCGAACGACTTCTTCTGGATCTCTAGGAGATCCGGCATCTCGATCGCAGGAATCGCGCGCGAGTAATCCCTTACTGGTCTCTTAGGGTTCACCTGGCTCTCCTAACGATGGCTCTTACAGCAAATAAGGGGCCCCAAACACGGTCCGGGACAAACGGCGAGAGAAGGCCTCATGGCCTTCTCCCGCCTGCGGGGCTGTGGACTCCGGCACCTACTGCAGCTTGACAGTAGCGCCGGCCTCCTCGAGCTGCTTCTTGAGGCTCTCGGCCTCGGCCTTCTCGGCGCCTTCCTTTATCTTGGAGGGCACGCCGTCCACGAGGTCCTTGGCTTCCTTGAGCCCGAGGCCGGTGGCCTCGCGGAGGACCTTGATGACCTGGATCTTCTTGTCCCCGAAGCTCGAGGATGACGTCGAACTCGGTCTTCTCCTCCACGGCAGCCGCTGCCGCGGCGGGAGCCGCCGCCACGGCCGCCACGGGGGCCGCCGCGGAGACGCCGAACTTCTCCTCCATCATCTTGACGAGGTCTGCGAGCTCGAGGACTGTCATGCCGGAAATGGTCTCGATGATGAGAGCCTTCTTGTCTTCGGACATCTTTCGTTCTCCTTAAGTAGCCGCGCGGACCCTGGTCGCGGGCCCGCCCCGACGTGGTCCTACTGGTTCTGCTCCTGCTTTTCCTTCACCGCGTTCACGGCGTTCAGGAAGCTGCGCAGGACGCCGCCCGTGACATTCACAAAACCCTGCAGAGGCGCGCTCATGGATCCGAGCAGCCTCGCGAGGAGCTCCTCGCGCCCGGGAAGGTCCGCCAGGCTCATCATCTCGGCGGCACTGAGGGAGCGGCCGGAGACGTATCCGCCCTTGATGGCGGGCCTGCCGTCATGGTCCTTCGAGAACTTCTTGAGAGTCCTGACGGGGATTATCTCGTCCCTCGACCAGGCGACCGCGGTGGGGCCCTGTGCCAGGGAGACCACCGGATCGCTCCCCACTTCCATGCTGTCGAACACCTTGCGGAGTATCGTGTTCTTCACGACCATGAACCTGACGCCCGACGACCTGAGCTCGTTCCTCAGGCTGGTCATCCCGGCCACGTCAATGCCTGTGAAGTCAGTGAGAACTATCGAACCGCCGCCCCTGAGATCCCTGGACAGGTCGCCCAGGACCTGCTCCTTGCGTTCTCTCGTGATGCTCACCGTCCGCCGCCTTCCGCCTAGCGCAGGTGCGCCCGGACGTCGTTGACGTCCATGTGAACACCGGGTCCCATCGTCGATGAGACGCTGACGGACATCAGATAACGACCCTTGGCTCCTGAGGGGCGGAGCTGCATGATCTTCTCGAGGAACATCATCGCATTCTCCTCCAGGGCCTTCTGGTCGAAGCTGGCCTTTCCGATGGGGGCGTTCACGTTGCCCTGCTTGTCGGTGCGGAACGTGATCTTGCCGCCCTTGGACTCCCTAACGGCCTCACCGATCTCTGTCGTGACGGTGCCTGTCTTGGGGTTGGGCATGAGGCCCCTGGGGCCCAGCACCTTCCCCAGCTTGCCCACAACCTTCATCATGTCCGGAGTGGCTATCACGACCTGGAAGTCGATCCAGCCCTGCATTATCCTGTCCGCGAGATCATCCTCGCCGACGTGGTCGGCACCCGCGGCCCTGGCCTCCTCGGCCTTCTCGCCCCTCGCGAACACCAGGACCTTCACGGTCCTGCCCGTTCCGTGGGGGAGCACGCAGGTCCCGCGGACCATCTGATCGCTGTACTTCGGGTCGATTCCCAGGCCGATGGCCATCTCGACGGTCTCGTCGAACTTGGCCGTGGCCAGCTTCTTCACGAGGCCCAGGGCATCCTCGAGGGAATACTGGATGGTGCGGTCGACCTGGCTCAGGGCCTCTGCGAAACGCCTGCTCGCGCCTGCCATCAGTCGGTCACCTCCAGCCCCATGCTCCTCGCGGTGCCCCTGACCATCATCACTGCCGCCTCGAGCGAAGCGGCGTTGAGGTCGGCCATCTTGGTGCGGGCTATCTCGCGGACCTGGTCCATCGTGACGGTCCCGACCTTCTGGCGGTTGGGCTCGCCCGATCCCTTGGCGAGTCCTGCCGCGCGCTTCAGCAGAACTGCAGCCGGGGGCGACTTGAGCTCGAAAGTAAAGCTCCGGTCGGCATAAACGGTGACGACTGCCGGGAACACAAGGCCCTCCTGCCCCTGGGTGCGGGCATTGAAGTCCTTGCAGAACCCGGGCAGGTTTATGCCGTACTGGCCCAGGGAAGGCCCGACCGGCGGTGCCGGTGTCGCCTGTCCCGCGGGCAGCTGCAGCTTCACCACGCCCAGGATCTTCTTTGCCATTCGGACTCCTCTCTGCCGCCTCCGCGCCTCC
>JAKLEF010000079.1 GCA_022703195.1 Candidatus Fermentibacterota bacterium
CTCGCGCTATCAGTCGAAGCTCTGGAACCCCGAGTTCCTGCGCGCGAAGGGTTTGCCGACGCCAGCCTGGCTGTAGCCGCAGCGCCAGGGCGCGCGATCTCACCCCACCCGCTGAAAGCCGATCAGCCCGCCGCCGTCGAGCACGATCGTCGAGGGTAGGAGTCCGGGGAGTCGGTACCTCTCCTCGAGCAGGGCGGCAGTCTCCGGATCGACCCAGACGAGCGGGAAGGAGAGCCCGGCCTGCGAGGCATACCGCCTGAAGGGCTCAGGTTCGGGATCGCCTATGTCCACCCCTATCACCGTCACCGGCACAGGGCCTCCGGCCAGCGCGGCTTCGATCTCCGGCAGCTCCCTGATGCATGGCGTGCACCATGTCGCCCAGAAGTTCAGGATGACCGGCCTGCCTGCGCCCGCTTCGAGAAGGCTGTCGAGGGCCCGCCCGCCCTCGAAGGCGGGCGATCCGCCCGTGTCTGCCGTCCTCTCTCCGTGATCGGCGACATGGAGCGCCACTGGCACGAGAAGCACCGCCACGAGGCCGATCCAGGCGAGGTCGGACCGCCCGGCGCGCACGGCCTACGAACGTCCCCTGCGCGCGGAGTGCGAAAGCGCTCCCGCGGGGCACGCTCCGATGCAGCGGCCGCACCTTATGCACTCCGCCGAGGAGGGATCGAACCTGATCTCTATCCCCATCGGGCAGACCCTCCGGCAAGTTCCGCAACCCGTGCAGGCACCCGAAACCCTCATCGAGAACACCGATCCCCTCCCCGCGAGCCCCCAGGCGGCGCCGAGGGGGCACAGATACCTGCAGAACGGGCGGCTGACCGAGGTAGAGAGGGCGACCACCGCCGCGGCGACGGCCGACTTCCATGCGAAGAGGAAACCCGTCCGGAGGGTCCTGCCCGCGTCGAAGAGGACGAGGGGCCATCCCGCCCAGACAGTCCCGGCCGGGCACACCGCCTTGCAGAACCACGGGTCGCCGCCGCCGCCCGGCTCTGTACGCAGCAGCAGTGGCAGAAGCAGGACGAAGACCGCCAGCAAGGCATACTTCGCCCTCCGCAGGGAGTCCGGCGGGTCGAGGGGGGGCAGCCGCACGAGATGGAGGATGTCCTGGAACAGCCCGAACGGGCAGATGTGCGAGCAGGCGATCCGCCCCGCCAGGAATCCGGGCAGCATCACGAAACCCGCAACCCCGGCCAGGGTCCAGAGCCCCGAGGCCGGGGAGGACAGCCCGGCGAGGCCGCCCGGAGTGGCCAGCAGGTTCTGGATGGTGCCGACGGGGCACGCCAGAACGGCCGAAGGGCACGAATAGCAGTGGAGCCCGGGGATGCAGAAGGCCTTGGCGGGGCCTCTGTAGAGGGTCCCGTCGAGCCAGCCCGCGAGATGGATGTTCGCCGCCACAGCCGAGACGGCCTGCGAGAGGAGCCTGACGGTCCCGCGGGTCATCCGACCCCGATGCACTCGAGGCACACCGTGGCGGCCTTCCTGAAGACGGTCGACGGATCTCCGAGAGCGTATCCGATGACGAAGGATGCCAGGCAGAGGAGGGCCAGCAGGAAGCCCGCGGTTCTCCAGGCCTTCACAGGGGGGCTCCGGCTGGATGCGGGGCTGTCGAGGGGATGGAGGCGGCGAGCGGGGTCGAACCGCTGTATGGCGGATTTGCAATCCGCTGCCTTACCACTTGGCTACGCCGCCTCGCCGGTCTGTTGGCATGTCCGTCCCCGCAGTCCCGGGTCGATCCGGGAAAGGCCATGACAGAGACGGCGGGGGAGGTTGTGGAGCGGGAAACGGGACTCGAACCCGCGACCTCCACCTTGGCAAGGTGGAGCTCTACCAACTGAGCTATTCCCGCTCCGAATCGGCCGGATTATTGCGGAGGGCGCCGATCCGTGTCAAGGCAGGAGCTCCACTATCCAGGCATCGCCGTAACCGTGGGACCTGGCGGTCTCCAGCCCCTCCCCTGCATCCTCCCTGCTCTCGTAGGAACCGAGCCTCACCTTCCACCAGGAGCCCTCGAAGTCGATGCGGCCCACGAGCCCGGTGGCCGCCGATGCGATCCCGGCCAGCCTCACCGCATCCTCCTCGGCTGCGCATGCCGCCACCTGGACGGCCCAGGAACCTGCTGCGGGAGGCTCCACGGCACCCGTAACCGGCTCTCCCGGATACGTCAGCTCGTTCACTACGGGGAATCCTTCGAAGGGATCCCCGGGATAGACGACGGGATCGCCGTAGGGATCGGCCACGCTCTCGTCGGGCACGGCCTGCACGCGGTCGCCTGAACTCCCGGAACGGGCCGAGGAGGCTCCGCACCCGCACCAGGCGGCGACGGATGCCGCCAGAAACACCGCTGCTGCGCTGTGACGGTTCATCCATCCTCCGTCCCGTATTCGACTCTCACCAGCGTCAGACCCTTCGCCGGAAGCGACGGCCCCGCGAGCGTCCTGTCGCCGGTGTCGAGGATCTCGCGCACCCTTCCGGCAGCGAACCTGCCCCGGCCGACCTCGACGAGGGTACCGGCCCATATCCTGACCATGCCCCTGAGGAATCTGTCTGCGCGGATCGCCAGGGTCCAGCCCCGGGCGTCCTCCACCACATCCGCGGCGCGCACGTCGACTCTCCAGGTCCTGTTCCCGCTGCCCTCCTTCGACATGCCGCGCCAGTCGGACACGCCGAGGGAGAGCCTGGCAGCGGCCCTCATGGCGGCCGTGTCGAGGCAGGGCCACGGGCACTCGAAGGCGTATCTCCCGTGAAGCGGGCTCCTGCCCTTCAGGATCCGGTAGGAGTACTCCCTCCCGCTTGCAGAGAACCTGGCGTGGAACCCCGGATCCGCACGGCGGATGCCATGCAGGGCGACATCGGCCGGCAGTATCTCGGGAAGGCCTGACACGACCCGGCGCTCCTCGGCCTCTTCGATGTCGACATGGGCGACCTGGCCCGATGCATGCACCCCGGCGTCGGTCCTCCCGCTGCCGGTCACCCGGCACTGCCGGCCGAGGAGAGCAGCCAGGCACCGCTCGATCTCGCCCTGGACGGTGCGCCCTGCGGGCTGGGCCTGCCATCCGGTGTAGCCGGTCCCGTCGTATTCGACCGTGAATCGCAGCCTGACTGCCATCAGAGGCCGGCCACCCCGGCCAGCAGGAGCGCCCATGCAGCCCATGCCTCGGCCATCATCGCCGGACCCGCGGGCTCCGGATCCGCTGCCGAAGGCCTGTAAGCCGACAGGGAGCGGGAAAGCCTCTCGACCAGCTCCCCGGGCTTCGTGCGGAGGGGATGCACGCCCCTCATTCCCTCGCGGATCTCCGCGGAGGCCGAGAGGACGTCACCCGCATCCGCGAGGAGCGAACGGCCCGCGGGCGCGCGGCCGGCCCATGCTCTGAGAAGCGCTCCGATCCCCTTCGCCGGGGCCCTCTTAGCGAAATACAGGCCGCACGAGACCGAGAGCGCCCACCTTAGCGGAACCAGGGGATCTCCCGCGGAATCAGACAGGGCGAACCACACGGCGACCGCGAGAGGGGCGGCCGAAACCGCCAGGACCGCCGCGAGCCACTTCACCCTCCATCTGACGGCCCCCAGAACGGGGAAGACGAGCGCCGCCGGGAGCAGCGAAGGGCTAAGGAGAAGGCATGCGGCCGGAGCGGAGACCATGCCGAGCAGACCGGCGGCGGCCCGCGGCGGACCGCTCATCAGGTCCCCTCCTCGAGCCTCTTCAGCGCCAGGTGGAACTCGAGGGGGGGAGCGGCGTTGAACTCCAGCTCCTCCCCGGTGACGGGGTGGATGAAGCCGAGTGTCTCGGCGTGGAGCATCTGATGGCCGGCGAGGCGCACCACGTCGGCCACGTAGGCCCTCGCCGAAGCTGTGGACGGCATCCCGCGGGGCCTCATGCCTCCATATCTTGCATCGGCGATCACCGGGCAGCCCATGGAGGCCATGTGGACCCTGATCTGATGGGTGCGCCCGGTTTCGAGCCTGCACTCGAGCATGCAGGCCAGGTCGAACTCCCTCATGACCCTGTAGTTGGTCACGGCACGCCTGCCGGTGGTCGTTATGCGCATGAGCTTGCGCTGTCCGGGGTCCCTGCCTATAGGAGCGTCCACCCTTCCCGCGGGCGGGTCGGGTCTCCCCCACACGAGAGCGAGGTAGCGCCTCTTCACCGTCCGCGCAGCGAGCTGGGCCGACAGGCCGGCGTGCGTCCTGTCGTCCTTCGCGACCACAAGGAGACCGGTGGTGTCCTTGTCGAGCCTGTGCACGATCCCGGGGCGGAGTTCGCCGGATATGCCCGACAGGCCTGCGCTGCAGTGCGCGAGCAGTGCGTTGACGAGGGTCCCGGCCGGAGACGAGGGGGATGGATGAACCACCAGCCCGGCAGGCTTGAAGATGACCAGCAGGTGGTCGTCCTCGTAGGCTATGTCGAGGTCCATGGGCTCCGGGGTCAGGTCGATCCCGACCGGGTCGGGCACTTCGAGGACGAACTCCTCCCCCGGCTTCACCCTGTGCGAGGGCTTCGTGACGTGGCAGCCCTGGAGGAGAACCCTCCCGTTTACTATCAGGGTGGAGATGTAGCTGCGGCTGAGGCCGGGCGCCTTCAGAGCGAGAAAGCTGTCCAGCCTCAGCCCTGTCTCGCCGTCTTCGACCCTCAGGCTGAGAGTTTCCAAGCCCGTGAGGGTCTAGAGGGTCCTCTTGATGATGTGGTAGCCGAAGTCCGTCTCGACCACGCCGGAGATCCCGCCGACCTGGAGTGCGAAGGCGGCGTTCTCGAACTCGGGGACCATCGCCCCCCTGCCGAACTGGCCGAGCGAACCGCCGCCCGCACCCGAGGGGCAGTCGGAGTATTCGATGGCGGCATCCTCGAACGTGATCGTCCCGGTCTGGATCTGGGACAGCAGGTCGGCGGCGAGCTGAGCGGCCTCTTCGGCGGTCCTGGTGACCGTGGGCGCGGCCCTCATGGCGCCGGCGTAGGCTATCAGGATGTGGCTCGCCTCGATGGTCTGGGGTGCGTTGACTGCCAAGCTGTCTCCTCCGGTTGCTGCAGAGTCCGCCGGGGCGGGTTCCCCGCCCTCGGGGCGGCCGCAGGCGGACAGGGCCAGTGCGGCGACGGCCGCGGCTGCGATCATGATCCGCATCTACTGTGACCTCCGTGATTGCGTGCTTTTGTTTGTCCGGGAACGAGCATCTAACTATACTCCAAACGTCCGGGCATCCAACAGGCCGTCCTCTCCTCCATCGCGACGGTCTTCCGGTTTCCTGAAAGGAGGCACCCTTGGACAGGGAACTGCTGTTCTCGGCCCGCGCCAGATCAATGAAGAGATCCGTGATCCGCGAACTCCTGAAGCTCACGTCCAACCCCGAGATCATCTCCTTCGCCGGAGGCCTCCCCGCTCCCGAGACCTTCCCCGTGGCCGAGGTCGCCATGGCCACCAACAAGGTCCTCTGGGAGGAGTCCGACAAGGCTCTGCAGTACGGCTCCACCGAGGGCGACATGCGCCTGCGGCAGGACCTGGCCGATCTCATGAAGCAGGACGGCACGCCGGCCGATCCCTCGAACATCCTGGTGACCGTGGCCTCCCAGCAGGGGCTCGACTTCGTCGGCAAGATATTCCTCGACCCCGGTGACACCTGCGTCGTGGGCCTCCCGACCTACCTCGGCGCCCTCCAGGCGTTCCGCAGCTACCAGGGAAGGCCCGTCGGGGTTCCCCTGGACGACCACGGGATGCGGCCCGACATGCTCGCCGACATCATCCGCAGGCTCGAATCCGAGAACAGAAGACCCAAGTTCATATACGTCATCCCCGACTTCCAGAACCCCGCGGGGGTAACCATCCCCGAGAACAGACGCCGCGAGATCATCCGCATCGCCCGGGAGGGCGGCTACCTGATCATCGAGGACACTCCCTACAGGCAGCTCCGCTACACCGGCAAGCACGAGCCCACATTCCAGTCGATGGCTCCCGACTCCGTCCTCTCCCTCTATACCTTCTCGAAGATCCTCATGCCGGGCTTCCGCCTGGGCTGGGCCTACGGGCCGGACTGGATCATCGACAAGATGGTCATGGCCAAGCAGGGGACGGACCTCTGCTCACCTCCGTTCAACCAGGCGATAGCGCACCATGTGATGGCGAGCGGAGCCCTGCAGAAGGGCCTCGTGAAGACGATCGAGCTCTACGCCAGGCGGCGCGAGCTGATGCTCAGCTGCCTCGACAACCACCTCCTCGACGTCCCCGGGATCAAGTGGACGAAGCCCGAGGGCGGCCTGTTCCTCTGGCTGACGCTGCCCGAGGGCATGGACTCCGACGACATGTTCCACGCCGCCATCCAGGAGAAGGTCGCCTACGTCCCGGGCAGCGCATTCTACCCCGACGAGGACGACCACAGGAGCATGAGGCTGAACTTCAGCTACGCCTCCGAGATGCAGATCTGCGAGGGCGTGAAGAGGCTGAGCGCGCTGATACACAAGCAGGGGTAACCGGGCAGGCCCGGTTGGATTCGTCAAAGGGCGGGGCTTCGGCCCCGCCCTTCCTTCAGTTTCGTGACACGAAAATGATAGGTAGCCCGAAGCACGGTTCCCGAAGGGAACCTGCGAGAGGGCGTGTAACCTCTCAGGGTTTTGATGAATTGGCCGGAGCGCTCTCGAAGGTTTCCTGCGGAAACCTTCTGAGGAAGTACTCTCCGGTCCTCTCGCGGCTTGCCTTGCCAGCAGTCCGAGAGATGGCCAGCCTCTGCCGGACCAGCTTGTTCCTGCGGATGCAGGAACAAGCGTGTCGCTTCTTGCTTGTTTCGCCCTGCGAAACAAGGGGGGCCGCCCGGAGGCGGCCCCCCTTCCTGCAACCCCTGAGTATCAGAACGTGTAGGTCGCGGCGAGAGATCCCATGAAGCCGTTCTCGCCGTCCCCGCCGATCATGTAGGGCCCGTCGTGGAGGAAGCCCTCGGTGATCGTGGCGTCGACCGTGAAGTTGTCCCAGTGGAGGCCGATGCCGAAGTCGGTGTTGAAGTCGGTCGAGAAGCTGTTCACGTCGCCCTGCGAATCGTACTCGGTATGGCTGGTGGCGCCGGCGCGGAAGGTGATCCACTTGCCGACGTACTGCTCGATGCCGCCGGTGATCCTGGGGATTATGACGTGCATCCTGCTGTCCCAGCCCTCGTACGCGTCACCGCTGTATGACGTGCTGATGACCCCGGTGTACACGCCGACCACGACCGCGGTCTGGGGCGCCACGAAGTGGTTGTGCCCGGCACCGAGGTCCACGGTGATGGAGGTCGCCTTGGCGTCCTCCGTGTCGTCGTCGCCGTCGATCAGCGTGGACATCTGGACGCCGGCGGAGATGATCGGGAACAGGTTGATGAAGGCATCCTGGTGACCGCGGACGGATGCGCCGACGTTGAGGTAGCTGTCACCGGCCTCGGGATCCTCGCCTATGGTCTCGGTGGCCTTGCCGTAGCCGAAGCCGATCGCAAGGTCGCTGTAGTCGCCGAACATGCCGACCTCGGTGCCCCAGTTCGCGTCGAATCCCATGTCCTTCGCGGTTATCTCGACGCCTTCCTCGACTTCGGTGGACTTCTCGTAGTCTAGCCCGACTATCATGCCCCAGGTGCCGGGGTGGTAGAGAACCTCGAGCATGTCTCCGTGGTTGATCGTCACGCCCAGGGTCGAGCCGTCGAAGTTCTTCACTAGGCCGAACCAGCCGTCCGCATCCCCGGTCCCGTCTGACTGGCCCGTCGCGAACTCGTAGTCGGAGATCGTGCCGGGATAGGCCCACATCTCGACGTAGTCCTCGAGCATCAGCCTGGGGTCGCCGCCGAGGGTCGCCAGGCGCGGATAGCTCGCCGAGGCGGCCATCGCAAGGACCAGGACGGTTGTCAGTGCCAGCTTCATAGATACCCTCCCGGGCTCGATTTGGGGAAGCCGGACCACTCCCGCGGAGCGGTCCCGATGCTGGCCGTATATCGCGGTTTCCCGCCGGAAGTCAACGATCCCTCATACGATGGTCCCGGGCTGGATCACTCCGTTCTTGGGGATGACGATTATCCCGTCCCTGATGAAGTATCCGTCGCCGTCGAAGAAGTCCAGGGCCTTCTCGTTCACCAGCCTGCTGCCGTCGCCGACCCGGGCGTTCTTGTCGATGATCGCCCTGCGGATCAGGCAGTTCCCGCCGATTCCGACTGCGGGCTGCCCGGCACCGCCGGGACTCCGGGAGTCGCGGAAGCTCCCCTCCCAGTAGTCCGAACCCATGTATACGCAGTCCTCGAGCACGGAACCGTCCCTCACCCTGCTCCTCAGGCCGATGATGCTCCGCCGGATGGTAGCGCCGGAGAGCTCGCTCGCCTCGCAGATCACCGCACTGTCGAGGGTGCAGTTCCTGACGCGGGCGCCCGGCAGCGCCCTTGCTCTCGAGAAGATGGGCACGCCGTTCTTGAACAGGTCGAGCTGCGGGTTCTCCGAC
>JAKLEF010000008.1 GCA_022703195.1 Candidatus Fermentibacterota bacterium
CGCAGCATCAACGTCACGGTCGACCCCGTCCTGACATGGGAGCGCGGGATATCCATCGCGCAGATCTACGGAGTGCTGTCCGCGGTGGACGCCGACCAGCCCGGCGGCAACCTCGAGGCCGGCGGGCTCGACATCTCCATCAGCGTGCGCAGCGGCTTCCACAGCCTGGACCAGATCCGGGAGCTCGTGGTCGGTGCCCACGGCGGGGTACCGGTGCGCCTGGGCGACGTTGCGCTGGTCGAGGACGGCTTCGAGGACCCATCGAGCATCTCGTCGCTCGATGGCGCCAACACCATCATGCTCGTCTTCCGAAAGAGCGCCGACGCGAACACCGTGAACACCTGCCGGAGCCTCGATGCCGAGGTGGAGCGGATCTCGGAATCCTACGCCGGGCAGTTCGAGACCGGCATCGTCTACAGCCAGGAGGACTACGTCAAGTCCTCCATGAATTCACTGCTGGAGACCGGGATACAGGCGATGGTGCTGGCCGCGATCGTCCTGCTGCTGTTCCTGGGTTCGCCCGCGAACGCCGGGATCGTGAGCATCTCGATGCCGCTGTCCTTCGTCACCACGTTCGCTTTCATGTACGCCTTCGGGGTCAACCTGAACATCATCTCCCTGGCGGGTCTCTCGATCGCGATCGGGATGATCCTGGACAACTCCGTGGTCGTGCTCGAGAACATCCACAGGCTGCGCAGGGATGGAGCCGGCGTGAGGGAGGGTTCGGAGAAGGGCGCCACCCAGGTCGGGATGGCGGTGGCCGCCTCGACCCTGACCACCGTCGCGGTGTTCATCCCCATGCTCTTCGTTAAGGGCCTGACGGGCCAGGTCTTCAGGGACCTCTCCATAACGATAGTCTGCGCCCTGATGATAAGCCTCTTCAACAGCATGACCTTCGTGCCCCTCCTGGCAGGGATGTCCACGAGGATAGTCAAGACGCACCGGAAGGGCTCGCCCCTCCAGAAGGTCCAGGATCTGATCCAGGCGCTGGAGGAGAAGTACGCCGGCTGGCTCTCGTGGTGCCTCGCGCACAGGAGGCTCACCCTCCTCCCGACCGTGGGGGCCTTCCTCGGCTCGATGCTGCTCGTCGGGCGCATACCGACCTCCTTCATCCCCGGCGTCCAGGAGGGCATGATGAGCATCACGGCCTCCGCGCCCCCCGGAACGAGCCTGGATGTGACGGACAGCCTGGCCATGGCGATGGTCGATTCGATCGAGGGGGTCTTCGCACAGGGAGACCTCGTCCATACGAGCATGACCGTGGGCAGGAGCGCGGGGATCTCTGCGGCATTCGGGGCCGACGCACCCAACCGCATCGATCTCGTCTTCTACTTCGCCCCGGAGAAGGACCTCACAAGGCAGGTGGACGACTACCAGGAGCCCGTGAGGGAGGTGCTCGACGCCATTCCTGGCCTGACCTACACGCTGACCACCGGCATGGGATTCAGCACCGGCAACCCGATACAGATCGCCGTATACGGCAGCGACCTCGATGATCTGCTCGCGAGGGGCGCGACCCTGAAGGCGGAACTCGAGCGCATCCCGGGCACGATCGACCACGGTTCGAGCCTCGACGAGTGGGTGGACCTCATGCGCTTCACACCCGATCCCGCGGTCATGTCGCAGAGGGGGGCCAACCCGGCCGCCATAGCGGCCGAAGTGACGCTGGGGGTGATGGGTCTCGACGCCTCCACCTACTACGAGGGCGACGAGGATCTCGACGTGCATCTCGCCTTCGACGACCGGGCGGTCTCGAGCCGCGAGCGCATCCTGGGCCTGCCCGTGTCGGGGGCGCCGCTGGAGAGCTGGGGCACACTCTCGACCGATCTCGTGCCAAACATGATCTGGCACCGGGACAGGAGCAGGAGCGTGCTCGTGTCATGCGGGATAGAGGGCAGGGCGCTTGGTGATGTAGGGTCCGACGTGTACGCGATGATGGACACGCTCGACCTCGGCGGAGCGAGATGGGAACTGCTCGGCGACATCCCCGACCAGAAGGAGTCCTTCTCGAGCATGGCCATAGCCATAGCCGTGGCGGTCTTCCTGGTGTTCCTGGTGATGGCCGTGCAGTTCGAGTCGCTCAAGGAGCCGTTCCTCCTGATCTTCGAGATACCGATGGCCATGATCGGCGTCATCCTCGTGCACGTGCTGACCGGGATGACCCTGGGCCTCACCTCGCTGATCGGCATCCTGATGCTCGCAGGCATCGTGGTGAACAACGGGATCGTGCTCGTCGACTTCGCCAACCAGGAGATGCGCTCACAGGGGCTCTCCCCCGTGGAGGCCGTACTGGACGCCGGCAGGAAGAGGATGAGGCCCATCCTGATGACGGCGAGCACGACAGTGTTCGCCATGCTGCCCCTGGCGCTGATGTCCACCGGCAGCTCCGGCCTGTGGTCGCCCATGGCGCGCACGGTCGTGGGCGGGATGGTGGTGGCCACTCCGCTGACGCTGCTGATCCTGCCGGTGATGTACGTGCTCATGGCGGAGCGGAAGAACCGAGGAAAGGCGGCCGGCGATGCCTGACAGGACTGGGATCTGCGCGGCGCTGATCCTTGTGTGCGCATGCGGAGGCGGCAGCCCCGGGACCGGTGACGCATCGGCGGTTCCGGTGCCTTCGGACGCCGCCCCGGGAGAGCACGGCACGATCTCTGCCAGCGTGCGCGTGGAGGCCTGCGACGAGGCGCTCCTGTTCGGCTCGGGCCGGGTGACCGGGGTATTCGTCGAGGAGGGCGACTCGGTCACGGCGGGCCAGGTCCTGGTCGGCCTGTCGGGCGATGCCCTCGTGGACGGGGCGGTGGCCGCCGGGCTTTCCGGGGTGGAGGCCGCCAGGGTCGAGGCATCCAACGCGGAGGCAGCGTACAGGCGCAGTTCCGAGCTCTTCGAGGCGGGGGCGCTCAGCAGCGAGCAGTTGGAGGGCGCAGAGACGGCCATGCTGGCTTCTAGGTCCGCCCTCCAGGCGGCGAGGGCCGATCTGTACGGCGCACTCTCCGGCCGCAGCGCATCCACGGTCGATGCGCCGTTCGACGGTGTGGTCGGGCGGGTTTGGGCGAGCGAGGGCCTGATGGCCGGCCCCGAGCCTCTCGTGATGGTCACCGGCGGAGGGGGATTCGTGCTCCGCGCTCTTCTGCCCGAGAGATACATCGGATCCTTCGAGATCGGAGATCCCGCCGGATTCGAGACTACCGCGCTGCCGGGGGAGGTCTACGGGGGAGTCGTGACCTCCGTGTCGCCGGCGATAGATCCGGTCACCGGCCTGCTCCCGCTGACGGTCACCCTGGACGACCCGTCGGGCACGCTCTTCCCGGGCATCTACGGCACGGTCAGGATGGATCCGGGATCGGAGGGAGACGAGCGGTGAGGGTGGACAGCGAAATGGGGTCGTGAGGCGGAGGCGAAGGCTCCGCGGTTTGACCCGGTGAGGACTTCCGGGTATCATCCCTGCGGAGCTCCCGATCCCCGCATCATGGACCGAAACGGCAGGAGACAGGCGTGATCCAATACGCGAAGCTGCTGATACTGGCCGGGGCCGCCACGGCGGTCGCCGCCGCCCCGGTGACACCCTCGGATGCCCGGCTGGCTGCGAACCACAGACTCGAGCGGGACGGCATGGCCGGCTCCTTCACGATCGAAGGCGTATCCGGGCTTTCGGGCGATGACGGCACGATGCTCGCGTATGTGTTCGACCTCTCCCCGTCGGGCTACGTGGTGGTTTCGGCCGATGACGCCATGCCTCCCGTGCCGGCCTATTCCTATTCCTCGGACTTCGGCGGAGGCGAGGGGCAGACGTTCGGCATGTCCGACCTCCTGGCGATTGATATCGAGAACAGGATGGCCTGCGCCGGGCTGATCTCCGAAGAGGCGGCCCTGGCGAACGCCCGATCATGGGAGGCCGCGACGTCCGGCCTCGCCGATCCGGGATTCCCGGCGATGCTCGAGCAGTGGCCCGCGGCAGGCACCACTCCCACCGGGGGCTGGCTCATGGAGAACTGGACCCAGGGCTCCCCATACAACGCCTACTGTCCCATGGATCTGACCGCAAGCTCCAGGAGCGTTGCGGGATGCCCCGCCGTGGCGATGGGCATGATAGTCGACAACCTCGAGACGACCAACTCCACGCGGTTCTCCGATTCCGACGACTACCACCACGTGTACCTAGAGAACTACTGGATCGACGACGACTGCGTCGCACACGACTTCCCGGACTGGTCAGAGCTCAACGACATGCTCGACATCCTCGACACCCACTACGAGCAGTCCACGCCCCTCACCAACTCCGACAAGGCCGCCCTCGTGTTCGCGTGCGGGTCGGCCTGCAAGCAGGTCTATTCCGCGTCGGGCTCGGGCACCTTCGGCGTGGGGCAGGCCCACGACGCATACACCAGGTTCGGGTTCGAGAACTGCGAGCTGCTCGATGCGGAATCCGACAGCCTGTTCGAGAAGCTGTCCCAGAACATGATCGACGCCCTCCCGGCCCATCTCGCGATAGTCGACGCCGGCTGGCAGTACGGTCACAACATCGTGGTGGACGGCTACAACACCGACGAATACTACCACTTCAACTTCGGCTGGGGCGGCTCCACCAACGGCTGGTACCAGTTCCCGCTCAGCGGTATGCCCTACCAGATGAACATCATCGAGGGCCTGGTCCTGAACATCTTCCTCGACTCCACGGGGATCGATCCGGCCGATCGGGATGCATCGGTATCGCTGTCGTGCCCGTCAAACCCGTGCCTGTCGAACCCGTCGGTTTCGGTAGAGCTCGCACGGCCCGGGAACGTGGCCGTGAGGGTGTTCGGAATCGACGGAAGGCTCGAAGGCATCCTCTTCGACGGCAGCCTCGGGGCGGGCAGCCATGCGCTGGCCTGGCCGGGCAGCCTGCCTTCGGGGATCTACATCGTGAGGGCCGACGCCGGCTCCTCCTCCGGAACGCTCAGGCTGGTGGTGCTGGAATAGCCGGGAACGGCGCGGCGGCCGGCTGCGGCCTGGCAGCGGCAACCCCGCAGGACAGAGCGAGATGCCCCTGGGTGGACCTCGCGAAACCGCTCTACGTCGATTACCACGACAGGGAGTGGGGAGTCCCGGTCCACGACGACAGGCTCTGGTTCGAGTTCCTGGCCCTCGAGAGCGCGCAGGCCGGCCTGAGCTGGTACACCGTGCTCCGCAAGCGCGAGAACTACCGCACGGCCCTGGACGGTTTCGATCCCGGGACGATCGCAGGCTATGACTCGAAGAGGATCGAGGAGCTGCTGCAGGACCCCGGCCTGATCCGGAACAGGGCGAAGATGAACGCGATAGTCGGGAACGCCCGGTGCTTCCTGGAGGTCCGGGAGGAGTTCGGATCGTTCGACTCGTACATCTGGCGCTTCACCGGCGGGCGGCCGATCGTGCACGAGATAAGGGGCCCGGGCGACTACAGGGCGACGAGCCCCGAATCGGATGCGCTCAGCGCGGACCTGAGGGCGCGTGGCTTCGGATTCGTCGGCTCGACGATCTGCTATGCCCACATGCAGGCCACCGGGATGGTGAACGACCATGCCCGCTGCTGCTTCAGGCGCGGCGAGATAATGGCGGAATACTAGCTAGGGTCGTCCTGTGCCGTCTCGATGCTCTCCACGGAGCACTCGCGGCCGGACAGCACCTGCTTGAACACCCCGCCGCAGGACGGGCAGAATGCAGCGAGGTCCGGAGCCTCGTACGATGCGCCGCATTCCGCGCACTTCACCACTGCAGCGGTAGGCCTGATCCTGAGCACCGGCCGCCCGAAACCGCGCTGCGAGGCCATCTCGGTGAAACAGAACTCGAGCGCCTCCGCGGAGACGCCCGAGAGCGGCCCCAGCACGAGGTCGACCGCCACGAGGCTCTCCCTGTGCCCGAGCGCCTCCTCGACCACGTCCAGTATCTCTGAAGCTACCGACAGTTCGTGCAAGAGAACCCTCCGGAAGGCTCCCGGGCCCGGGCACTTATAACGCGGCATGCCGCCCCTGCACAGCCATGCGCCCCGGAGGGTCCCGGAGGGGCTTTCTTTCGGCGCAACCAGCCTTATACTTGGGTGTCGACCAGGACGAGCTGCCGTTCTGCTCTCCGACCGGAGGTGGCCCATGTGTCTGGGAGTTCCCGGTGAGATCGTCGAGATCTCGGGGGACGACCAGATTTCCCGCACCGCCAGGGTCAGCTTCGACGGCGTCACCCGGGTGGTCTCCCTCGCAGGCATCCCCGAAGCAGTTGTCGGTGACTACGTGATAGTCCACGCCGGGTTTGCGCTGAACAGGCTCGACAGGGACGAGGCCGCCAGGGTGATGGAACTCATCGACGCTCTCCGGGCCTGCCCCGGGGAAACCCGGCCGTGAAACTCCTCGAGGAATACAGGGATCCCGCGACGGTCCGCCTCCTGGCAGACGCCGTCGCACGCATCGCTACAAAGCCGTGGAGGCTCATGGAGGTGTGCGGGGGGCAGACCCATTCGATCCTGGAGAACGGGATCGACTCCCTCCTGCCCGATGCGATCACCCTCGTCCACGGGCCCGGCTGCCCTGTCTGCGTCACGCCGGCCCGCTCCATCGACACGGCCTCGGGCCTCGCCTGCAGGCACGAGGCGGTTGTCTGCACCTTCGGCGACATGCTGCGCGTCCCCGGGGCCTCCACGGACCTGATGACGGCCCGGTCGGCCGGGGGGGACGTACGGATCGTCTACTCGCCCATGGACGCGCTGGGGATGGCCCGGTCGGATCCCTCCCGCGAGTACGTCTTCTTTGCCGTGGGTTTCGAGACCACCGTACCGGTGACAGCCACGGCGGTCCTCCGGGCGCGCGCCTCGGGGACCGGCAATTTCACCGTTCTGAACGCGCACGTCAGGGTGCCCCCCGCGCTCGAATGGATACTCGCGATGCCGGACTGCGCCGTGGACGGCGTGCTGGCGGCCGGACACGTCTGCGCCGTCACCGGATACGAGGAGTACGAACCCATGGCTGCCAGGCACTCCACGCCCATCGTCGTCACGGGGTTCGAGCCGGTCGACATCCTTCAGGGCATCCTGATGGGCATCTCCATGCTCGAGGCGGGGGAGGCCCGCGTGGAGAACCAGTATGCGAGGGTTGTCTGCAGGGAGGGGAACCCCGCCGCCATGGCGATGGCCCGGGAGGTCTTCGAGCATGCCGACGCCGACTGGAGGGGGCTCGGAGTGATCCCCGGGGGCGGATGGGCCTTCAGGGAGGGTTTCAGGAGCTTCGACGCCGCATCGAGGTTCGGAGCCGTCCCGGACTGCCCCGATCCCGGGGACGGGGTCTGCATGGCCGCGAAGGTGCTAACCGGGGTCCTCGAACCGACGTGCTGCCCGGCATTCGGACGGGACTGCACGCCCGGCAGCCCTCTCGGCGCCCCGATGGTCTCGTCGGAGGGCGCCTGCGCGGCATACTTCAGATACAGGGGAGGTGGCCGGTGACGGACCGCGATTCCCCGGGTCGTCCCGGCGGCTTCTCGTGCCCCGTGCCGCTCTCGCGCCATGCGGTGGTCACCTTGGCCCACGGCGGGGGCGGCACCATCATGAAGAGGCTGGTCGACGGATTCGTCGAAGCCTTCGGAGGCCCCGCCCCCGGAGACAGGCACGACGGAGCGGTGCTCGAACTGAACGGAGGCAGGATAGCCTTCACCACGGACAGCTATGTCATCGATCCCATATTCTTCCCGGGCGGAGACATCGGATCGCTGGCAGTCCACGGCACGGTCAACGACCTGGCGGTCTGCGGGGCCAGACCGCTCTGGCTGAGCGCAGGCCTGATCCTCGGCGAGGGCTTCCCCCTCGACAGCCTGGAGCGCGTGGTGGAGTCGATGGCTGATGCGGCCCGCAGGTGCGGGGTGAGGTTCGTGACCGGCGATACCAAGGTCGTGGGACATCCGGGTTGTGACGGCATCTACATCAACACCGCCGGCATCGGAGCCGTGCCTCCCGGAGTGGACGTGCGCCCCGCGAACGTGCGGCCCGGCGACGGCATCGTGGTCAGCGGCGACATCGGCAGGCACGGGATGGCCATCATGTGCGCGAGGGAGGGCATCGGCCTGGAGACGGACATAGAGAGCGATTCGGCCCCTATTCACGGTGTGGTCGGGAGGATCCTCGAATCGGGCATCCCCGTCCGGTGCATGAGGGACCTGACGAGGGGAGGCCTCGCTGCCGCTCTCTCGGAGATCGCATCCGATTCCTCCACGGACTTCATCATAGAGGAGCCCTCCGTTCCGGTGAACGGGCAGGTGCGCGCCGCGTGCGAGCTGCTCGGCTTCGATCCTCTGCACGTGGCGAACGAGGGGCGCTTCGTGACGTTCGTACCGGGAGGCATGGCCGCTGATCTGGTGCGGCTCATGGCCTCCTTCGACCCCGAAAGCACGCCTGCATGCATCGGAACGGTAGCCGGGGAGGGGACGGGCGCTGTCACGTTGAGGAGTTCCCTGGGAACAAGGAGGCCGATGTCGGTGTTGAGTGGGGAGCAGCTTCCGCGGATTTGTTGAAAAACTGCACAGGGAGGGCACTTTTGCATCGGGTGACGGCGGGGCGGCCCCCGTTCGAAAAAATTCGAACGTTCAGGAAACGCCACGCGCTATTGGGTCCGCGCGGGCGAGGCCTTATCTTACATCATGTCCCGAACGCGCCTTCCATCGTGATGGAAGGCATTCTCATCACCCGATACAGGAGGTTTCACAAGTGAGCGACACTTCCCGGATCCTCAAGGAACTCGTCGACGTCCAGGGCATCAATGTAGCCGTCTGCGTGGGTCGCGACGGCTTCGTCATCGACGCCGCCTCCACCGGGAACGCCGATGCCGATGCCATCGGCGCGATGGTCTCCACGGGGATGGGCTCCGCCGAGAGCGTCGGCCGCGAGCTGGGCGTCGGCGAGATGGCCCAGGCCATGATGGAGTACGAGAAGGGCATAGTCGTCCTCTCCGCCCTCGGAACCGACGCCCTGCTCGCAGTCGTCGCATCGAGCGACGCCAACCTGGGCAACGTGCGCCTCCAGGTGAAGCGCCGCACGGCAGACCTGGTCAAGAGCCTGAGCTAGACGGTTCCCCGGCCCTGACAATCGCCGGTCCAGACGATCCGCGCTTTCGAAGGGAGTCCGGATAGCGATGAAAAGCGATCAGACGAGCCAGAGCAGCGCTATACATCGCGAGTTGTCGGAGATGGTTGGCGCGACCGGGGCCCTCATAAGCCTGCTCATTTCCAGAGAAGGCGTCTGTCTGAGCCAGGCCGGCGAGCTGACGTCGCTGAACACGACCGCGCTCGCCGCCCTGGTCGCAGGCATGTTCGCGGCCACCAAGGAAGTGGCCACCATCGTGGGCGAGAACCAGTTCTCGATCCTTCTCCAGCAGGGAGACAGGAGGCATATCCACATCTCCCTGGTGGGGAAGAGGTCGATGATGGTCATCGTCTTCGAGGACTACACCAGGATCGGGAAGGTCCGGATGGAGGCCAAGAAGGCAGGCGAGGCCATATCCAGGATCCTCGAGATGCCGGTCGAGAAGGCCCCCGACGAGGAAGGCGAGATCTACCTGCCCCGCTTCAAGGAGTACGCGCTGAACCTGGTGGACAGGATCTTCCGGGTAGACGAAGAGGACGATGGCGCACATCAGCTCTGAGAACCAGCAGATTGTCTTCAAGCTCGTCTATTTCGGACCGGGCATGAGCGGCAAGACCACCAATCTCCACTGGATCCACGCCCAGCTCGCCGAGAAGTACCGGGGCGAGCTGCTCGTGCTCGACACAGAGAAGGAACGGACGCTCTTCTTCGACTTCTTCCCCGTGTCGCTCGGAAGGGTCGAGAACTACGCGATCAAGTTCCACCTGTACACCATCCCGGGGCAGATACACTACGAGGCCAGCCGCCGACTGATCCTCGAAGGCGCCGATGGAGTGGCCTTCATAGCCGATTCGCGCATGGGCCATCTCGAGAAGAACATCCAGAGCTACAGGATGATGATCGACAACATGATCGATCTGCGGATCCCGGTCGATGACTTCCCGGTGGTGCTCCAGTACAACAAGCGCGACCTGGAACCCCTGATCGAGCTGGGCAGCATCGAGAGGGAGCTGGGGCTCTCCCCGGGCATCCCTGCGATAGAGGCCGTGGCGAGCGAGGGCAGGGGGGTAATGCAGACCCTCCGGCTTCTGAGCATGGAAGTCATCAGGAAGTTCCAGCTCTAGGCGGGAAAGAAGCGACGGCGCCCCTGCGCCGCATGAGTTTGGATATGGAATGGCTCTCAAAGGCACACTGAGCGATCTCGGCCTCGTCACCCTGCTCCAGTTCCCCAACTCGAGCAGGAGATCGGGGCTTCTCTCGATCACTGTCGACAACGATCAGGCAAGCCTCTATTACGTCGACGGCAATCTCGTGCACGCCACCCTCGGCGATCTGACGGGGCAGCAGGTCCTCGTCGAGATGGTCGACTGGAAGGACGGCACCTTCACATTCGAGACCGGCGTGCCATCCCCCGAGGTGACAATCAAGAAGGACCTCCACAGGCTCATCATGTGGGCCCTGAAGGAGCGCGACGAGATCAAGAAGGCGCAGGCCGAGGCCGAACAGAACGCCCTCCAGCACCCCGACGGCCACATCTACGAGCAGCCCCTGCGCGACTTCGTCGCTTCTTCGCCGAGCCACGTCTGGGCGAGCATCATCGATTCGGCAGGGGTGATCATCGCCAGGTCCGACCTGCCAAGCGACCTCTCAGAGATCGCCCCGGTTATCGTGAAGAGCGTTTCGGCCTTCGTGAACTCGTATCCCGGCGGGGCGCCCGACAGGGTGATCATCGAGGACGGTTCGAGGACTCTCGGGCTCATGTCTGTGGACAAGAAGCTGGTTCTCCTGACCGTCGTGAAGCCCGACACCAAGATCGGCCTGATGTGCATCGCCCTCGGCCGCCTCCTGGACAACGTCCGCAAGAAGGAGTGATGGCGGAATGGCGGATAATCCCGTGCCGTCCCTGATCCCCTTCGACGAGTTCCTCCGGGTATGCACGGATTCCGGCCTGATCACGGAGGACACGTCCAGGCGCATACACGGTTTCGCCCGCGCCATGGGAGGAGTGGGTTCGGTACCCCGGATGTCCGGTGCCGATTCGGAAAGGCTCCAGAGCTTCGAGAACATCCTCGCGTTCGACTATCCCGACAACATGACCTTCGACAGCTACATCACCACCGAGGAGAACTACTACACCTGCGAGATCCTCCGGACCGTGGCGTTCATCCCGAGGATCTGGAAGGCCATCGCACCCGTGTTCATCCATGCACCCACAGGGCAGGGGAAGACCCATCTGCTGGCCGCCACGCGCAACGCCACTTCGCGGAAGGCACTTCTCATCAACACCCTGGACCTCGAGACGGAATTCCAGCACGCCCTGAGCGCCGGCAGGGAGCGCGAGCTCCGCGACTGGATGATCCAGCACGACCTGATACTCATCGACGACATCCAGTTCGCACGCGGCAACAGGAGCTTCGAGAAGTTCGTCATATCGGTGATGAACCGGATGCCGAGGGAGACCCACGGCATAGTCATCTCCTCCGACGTCGAACCATCCATGCTGACCGGCATGGACGCATCGCTCCTGTCGCGGCTGATGTCCGGGATCACCATCAAGCTCGAGATCGTGAGCAAGAAGGGGCGCCGGGAGATCCTGGAGCAGTTCTTCAAGTACACGGGCATGAACCTCTCGGACGACGTGGTGGACTACCTGGCCGACACATTCACGACGAACGTCAGGCAGCTCAAGGCCGCGGCCAGGATGGTCCTCGCGAGGGTGCTGGGTACCGGCAGCGCCATGACCGTGGAGTCCACCCGGGCGCTCCTCGGCTTCATGACGGAGAGGATCGGCACCGAACTGCCCGATCTCGACGAGGATCTTCCCATGGCTCCGGGAGGGAGGACCGAGTACATCGTCGTGGAGGTGGAGGAGGAGCCCGAGCGCAGAAACACCGGATCGGGCCTGGAACCCTTTGTCATCGAACCGGTGAACAGCGCCGCCTCGTCCCGCAGGCCGCAGACCGCAGGCTCGAGCGATACCCCGCCGAAATCCGCGGCAAGGAGAGCCAGGGTGCAGCCCGCCCGGCCGGTGGAGCCGCCTCCAGCTCCCGCGGCGGCGGAAGATGCCGATGAGGAATCCGGGCATACCGAAGAGGATTTCCCCGTCCCGATGGCGGTTTCGAGGGAGAAACCGCATGCTCCGGCCGTGGAGAGGCCTGTGGTGCCGCCTTCGCCCTCCTGGCCGGCCGGGAGTGCCCAGCCTGCACCCACTGCGCAGAAGCCTGCCCCCTCGGAAAGAACTGCAGCCCCGGCGGTAAGGCCTGCGGAAGCCGCCGCTGCTCAGCAGCAGGCGCCCGCCCCGGACGATGCGCAGGAACAGCCGCGCTCGGGGCGCAGATCGGCCAGGAGATTCAAGGAGATGCTCGAGTCCGCGGACACTGTCGAGAAACAGACCGAAGCCCTCCGCCTGGCAGTGGGCGAGAGGATCAGGCAGCTCATGGAGTCCGGGGCGAACGATATCGACATAGGCAAGCTCCAGGTGACGCTCAAGTTCCTCGAGAAGGGCGATCTGGAGTCGGCGATGCTCTCGCTCAAGGCGTGACGGTGAAGGTATGGGGTCGAGTCGAGGGAGAAAGGAGATATTGTGCACGCAGTCGCGGATGCAGATCTCTCCCGTTTCCACGGAGTCGCCTATCTTCTGGGAGCGCTGGCGCACGCATCGGAGCTGAACCTCGGCAAGAGCAGCCTCTCCATCTGCATGCTCGCCGGGAAGAAGTTCGGCAGGGAGGCGGTCGAAGGCACACGACAGACCGATGACCTGACCGAAGCGGTCACCCTGCTGGGCGAGGCCCTCGCAAAACGGGGCATCGTCTGGCACTTCGAACCCTTCGCCGGCGAGTCCGCGGCGCCCATCGAGGACCGCGACGGCAAGAAGGTGATGAGACTCTCCTTCGGGACCTGCATGGTCCGCAATGCCCTCTTCAGGTACGCCCACGAACAGAAACAGTCCCTCTGCTACATGGCGCACGGCGTCTTCGCCGGGGCGATGGAGAAGATCATGCCCGGCAGGACGGTGCATCTCGAGATTCTCCACGCCGGGCCCAACGGCTGTCTCAAGGAGATGATCGTGGAGGAGGGTGGTCAGGAATGAAGGCGAGGGTGTCTACGGAGTGGCTCTCGGGCTGCTCGGGCTGCCATGTCGCCATAGTGGATCTCCACGAGAAGCTGCTCAACCTGGTCGACGACGTCGAGTTCGTGAGGGTGCCCGTGCTGATGGACGAGAAGGGCTATCCGAAGGCCGACGTCGGGATAGTCGAAGGGGCCGTCAGGAGCGAGCACGACAGGCATGCGCTCGAGAAGATGCGCGAGAGCTGCGGGAAGCTGCTGGCCTTCGGAACCTGTGCGTCATACGGCGGGCCGTCCGGGATCGGATGGCTGTACGGCCGCGACGCCATCCTGGCCAAGGCCTACGGCGGGAACGTCTCCGACGCGAAGGGATCGAAAGTTCCCGGCGGGGCGTCGAAGCTCGAAGAGAGCGTGATCCCGATCGACGAAGTGGTGAAGATCGACCGGTATCTGCCGGGCTGTCCGCCTCACCCCTACTTCATCGCGATAGCGATACGCGACCTGCTCGGGGTCGAGAGCATCCCTCTGAGCCCCAAGACGGTCTGCTCCGAATGCGGCCGCAGGATGCAGAAGACGGAGGGAGCGAAGCTCTCGAAGGGCGAGGTGTCGGCGAACGATCCGGATACCTGCTTCCTCAGCCAGGGCGTGGTCTGCCTGGGCAGCGTCACGCTGGACAGGTGCAAGGCCCAGTGTCCCAACAAGGGCGTGGCCTGTGCGGGATGCGCCGGGCCCTCGGTGGACCTCATCCGCGAGCCGCACCTCGACATCAGGAGCATGGTCGCGAAGAGGATGGCCATGCTGACGGGCATCCCCGAACAGGAGATCAGGGACTACATCCAGGGCGATGCCAAGACGTTCTACTCCTATGCGCTGTCATCCCCGGTGATGTACGGGAAGCCCACCGTCGAGCTGCGTGAGTGGGCGGCGGAGGCCGCGAAATGAGACCACCGACACCCGTCACATGGGAGACTGAGATATGAAGAAGATAGTGGTCGATCCGGTCACGAGGATCGAGGGGCATGCGCGCATCGTCCTCGATACGGACGACGCGGGCCGCGTGGTCAAGGGACATCTGCAGGTCCTCGAGATCAGGGGCTTCGAGAAGCTCCTCGAGGGCATGGAGCTCTTCAAGATGCCCCTGATCACTGGCAGGATCTGCGGGGTCTGCCCCGCCGCGCACCATGTCGCGTCCGTGAATGCGATCGAGACCGGACTCGGGGCGAAGATCCCCAGGGATGCCGAACTGCTGCGCGAGCTGATGTACATGGGCCACATCCTGCACTCCCACGCCCTCAGCACGTTCGTGCTCACGGGGCCGGACGTGCTGGGCGGCATAGGGGCGAAGCCGGAGCAGCGGAACGTGTTCGCCCTCCTCAAGCTCGAACCGGAAGCCATAAGGAAGGTCCTCCGCCTCAGGAGCATCGGCCAGAAGACGGTCGAGATAGTAGGCGGCAGGGGGGTGCACCCCGTGACCTCCATCCCCGGAGGGCTTGCCAGCAGACCCACGAAGGAGGAGCTCGCCTCGATAGCGGCATGGGGCGGCGAAGCCGCAGGCATCATCGAGGAGCTGACCCCCCTCTTCATGGCCAGGCTGGCGGATCTCGACGAACTGCGCGGGCCTGCGGCGCTCGACTTCCTGCCGGCAGCACTCAGCGACGGCGGGAAGGTGGCTTACTGGAACGCTCCATGCGTCGTGAGGAACCGCGACGGCAGCCAGGAGAGGTCCTTCACCGCCCGTGAATACGCCGACAACCTGGTCGAACACGTTCTGGACGACTCCTACATGAAGTCGATCACCCTCGGCGGGAACCCGGAGAAGAACCTCTTCGTGGGCCCGCTGGCGAGGATGCTGGTCAACGAAGGCTTCTCGACCCCGAAGGCCACCGCGCTCCTGGGCGCATTCCGGAGCAGGCCCCGGAACTCCACCCTCGACAACCTCGAGGCCCGCCTCGTGGAGTCCGTGCATACAGCCGAGAGGATGGCTACGATAGCCGGAAGCGAGCTGGGCGACGGCCCGATACGCGTGGAACTGCACCCCGGACCCGGCAGGTACATCGGCATGGTGGAGGCGCCGAGGGGCATCCTGATACACGACTACACGGCCGACGACGCGGGGAGGATCTCCGCCGCGAACCTTATAGTCGCCACGCAGGGCAACTACGACGCCATCGACAAGTCGATCACCGGGATAGCGGAGCACCTCATCGGCGGGAAGGACGACGAGAAGCTGATGAACGGGGTCGAATTCGCCCTCCGGTGCTACGATCCCTGCCTGGCCTGCGCGACTCATGCCGCCGGGAGGATGCCTCTCGAGATCGAGATAAGGCATCGCGGCGGGCTCGTCCGCAGCGTGACCAGGAGGGAGGAGCGGGCATGATAGACATAAGGATCGACGATGACGCCTGCGTCGGCTGCTCGCTCTGCGTCGAGGTCTGTCCGACGAAGGTGTTCGAATTCGACGAGAAGAAGGCCAGGCCGGTCGTAAAGAAGCCGAAGGAGTGCTTCGGATGCCTGAGCTGTTCCGAGATATGCCCCGCTACGGCGATCGTACACGAGGGAGTGGTACACTCCGAGAACCACTACTACGATCCGGGCGCGGTGGAGCTCTCGCAGAAGACCGCCGACGAGGCGGGGGGTATCAACTTCCCCGATGATGCAGGCATCCGCAGGCTGGCCGTGGGCGACCTCGGGATAAGGCTGCTGTCGGTGGCTTCCGTGTTCAGGCAGACCCTGGGCGGCAGCCTGCCCGCGGTGGGCACCATGGCCGGCAGGACGCTGGCGACGCACCTGCCGAGGTATCATGTGCCGGCCGACTTCAAGGAAGCGCTTGCGATGGTGGTGGAGCAGCTGGCGCCGACATGGGACCTCGAGGCCTCGTATGACGGGGCCGAGAGCCTGAAGATAACCGCCGGGACATGCTTCATAAGGGATCTCTGCAGGCGCGAGGGACTGGAGCTCGGGGGCGACCTGTGCGTGCTCTTCTACAACTACCTGGCGGGTTACCTGGCGAAGCTCTCCGGTGTGAGGCTGAAGCTGGAGAAGACCTCGCCCGGCGACACCTGCGCGTACGAGATCAAGGTGATCAGGAAGGAGTGATCCCCTCCGGGGCTTCGAGGCTCGCGGTCGCCGGCATCGGGAACACTCTGGCCGGCGACGACGGAGCGGGGATCAGGGCCCTCGAGATGCTCGAGACGCTCCTGGGGGACGCCAGTCCCCCGGGAGTGCGTCTGGTCCGCATAGAGGGAGACCTCCTCGATGTGACGGATCTCCTGGGCGAGGCCGATCACATCATCTTCCTCGACGCACTGGCGGCATCGCCGCCGGGGAGGCTGATCCGTTCGGTCTCCGCGAGGCGGGCGTTCGCCCCCTCGTTCCACCAGACCGACATCGGCACGCTCATGGCCAGGCTCGAACCCCTGGGACTGGTGCAGGTCTTCCCGACCTGGGAGATACTGGGCATCGCCATCGATCCCCCGGCCATCCTGGGGGAGGGGCTCTCGCCGGCGGTGGCCGAGGCCGCAGCGAGACTGGCGGGATCGCTCGCCCGCGAGATCCTCGCTCGATGAGGCCGGGGAGTGCGGAGAGTCCCGATGCGGGACGACCGCGGTTCGTGGTGACGAAGGCGGTCGGGGCCGGTTTTTCGACCCCGGTCCCGGTCGTAGCTGCGGGAGCGGATCAGGTGGCATCCTTCGCACTCATGCGGGATGCTTCGGTGCTGCTGGGAGGACCGTCCGGCGGTCCGGGGGGCCAGGAGTCAGCGGATGCCCGGAGAGAAGGGCTCCGTGACCTTCTGGACCTGTGCCCCGCAGGCGGTGCCGTCGTCGCAGCCGATCTCCACCCCGGATACGGATCGAGGGCGATGGCCGAGGAACTGGCTGCGGAGCGTGGCTGGCCCGTCTACCTCGTCCAGCACCATTTCGCGCATCTGTGCGCCGTACTGCTGGAATGCGGGATGCGGCCGGGAGACGGGGCACTCGGACTGATCCTCGACGGAACCGGTTACGGCACCGATGGGACGGTCTGGGGATGTGAGATCCTGGATGGCAGTCTGTCGGGCTTCCACAGGAGGGGACATCTCAGGAATGTCCCCATGCCCGGCGGGAGTGCCGCCGTGATGGAGCCGAGGAGGATGGCTGCCGCGCACCTGGCGGCGGCGGGTCTCGGACACGACTGGCCGGAGCTCGATCAGGTGATCCGGTCCAGGAGCCTCTCTCCCCTGACTTCGAGCGCGGGCCGCCTGTTCGATGCTGCGGCATACATCCTCGGCGTCTCACCGGCACG
>JAKLEF010000080.1 GCA_022703195.1 Candidatus Fermentibacterota bacterium
TCGTTTTCCATCAGGGAGTGCTCGAACACTTCCGAAAGCCTTCGGGCCTGCTGGACGAGAACAGGAGGGTGCTCTCGGCATCGGGCCTCGTCCTGGTAGATGTTCCCCAGACATTCCACCCCTACACTGCGGTGAAGAAGATCCTGATCGCCGCCGGAGCCTGGTTCGCGGGATGGGAGACCCAGTTCACGAGGCGGTCCCTCGAGACGCTGCTGCGGAGGAGCGGCCTCGCGCCCTGCAGGGCTTACGGCCGGTTCATGAGCCCTTCGCTCTCGTACCGGATCCTGAGGGAGATCCTCTTCAGGGCGGGTGTCAGGCTCCCGCTGGATCCCGTCCTCGTCGGCCCCGTGCACAGGCTGAGGGCCCGCGTCAGGACGGCGGTGGAGGGCACGCGGGCCGGCCCGGCGCTGGGCTACGTCATCGGTGTCTTCGCCGGGAGGGGTCCCCGCCCCGGGGATCGTGCAGCCGCTCCGTCGGAGAGCGGGAGGGACGCCCCGTGAAGGTGCTGGTGCTCAACTGGCGCGATCCGAGGAACCCGGAGGCGGGAGGGGCCGAGGTGCACCTCCACGAGATAATGCGGCGGGCCGCCTCGGCCGGCCACGAGATTGTGCAGGTCTCCCAGGCCTGCGACGGGCTGCCCGGGGAGGAGACCATCGACGGAGTCGGGATCATCCGCAGAGGCGGCCGGTTCACGTTCAACCTGGGCCTCCGGGGATGGTGCAGGAGGCATCTGGACCTGGCCTCCTTCGACCTGGTCGTCGAGGACCTCTGCAAGCTGCCGTTCTTCTCGCCCTCCTGGTCCCCGGCCCCGGTGCTGGTGCTGGTGCCGCACCTCTTCGGGACAACGGCCTACAGGGAGGTGGCATTCCCCCTGGCGCTATACGTCGACGCCCTCGAGAGGCTCATACCGCGGGTGTACCGCGGCTGCCGCTTCGTGGCCATCTCGGAGAGCACGAAACGCGATCTGGAGCGCAGGGGGATTCCCGGCGGGGACATCTCCGTCAGCCCATGCGGCATAGATCTCGACGAATACGCGCCTTCGCCTTCGGGCGCCCACGATCCGCGAACGATCCTCTACGTAGGCAGGCTGAAGAGGTACAAGGGTGTGCAGACCCTGATCGAGGCGCTATCCATCCTCAGGGATCGCGGATCGGACGCCGTCCTGCGGGTCGTGGGGACGGGAGACTTCCGGGAGGAGCTCGAACGCCTCGCTGACCGGCTTGGCCTGCAGGACAGAGTCGTCTTCACGGGCTTCGTCCCCGGGGAGAGCAAGCTGGCCGAGCTCAGGAACGCATGCGTCGCCGCCCTGCCCTCGGAGAAGGAGGGCTGGGGCCTCACCGTGATCGAGGCCAATGCGTGCGGGACACCGGTGGTCGCCAGCGACAGCGACGGCCTGAGGGACTCCGTGCGCAACGGAGAGACGGGCATCCTGGTGCCTCACGGCGACCCTGAAGCCCTTGCCGGCGCCCTGTCGGCCGTGCTGTCCGACCCAGGCCTGAGGGCGCGCCTGTCGGAGGCCGGGAAGGTCTGGGCCGGGCGCTTCGGGTGGGACGTCACCGCCGGCGAGGTCATCGGCGAGATGATCAGGGCCGCCGGGGCGGGCGTTCAGCGGTAGAGGCGCATCCACAGGCCGTCGGGGAGCCCCGCGGCCCTTATCGACTCAGCGGCCCTGTCCACGTCGTATTCCACCCTCACATGCCGGTACGTTCCCGGATCAGTATCCAGAAGCAGGTAGGCCGCCCTCGGATCGGCGTCGCGGGGCTGACCCACGCTGCCCGCGGCCACGACGCAGCATCCCGGGAGGATCCCCTCTTCGTCGGTCGAGAACGATCCGTCCGGGCGCCACACCCCGGGGACGTGGGTGTGGCCGGTCAGCATGACGATTCCTGGGAAGAGCGCGCAGCACTTCCGTGCCAGCGACGGATGGAGGATGTAGGTGAACGAGCCCGGGTCGGGCGGGAAGGAATGACAGAGGAGACAGCCTGCCTTATGCGCCGTGAGAGGGAGTCCGGCGAGGTATCCCAGCGAATCCCGGTCGAGGACCCTCCTGTTCCAGCGGACCGTCACCGCGGCCGCAGGCCCGAAGCTCCCGAGGGGCTCAACGCCGCCGGCACCCAGGTCGTGGTTGCCCGCGACCACCAGGTCACAGGCCGTCCGGACCGTCCGGATGCAGGGGGACGGGTCTCCGCCGTAGCCGACTACGTCCCCGAGGCAGACCGTGCAGTCGGCGCCCGCCCCGTCCGCGTGGGAGAGCACGGCCTCCAGCGCGGGGAGGTTGGAGTGGACGTCCGAGATGACCCTGAGGAGCAAGCGCTAGCTCCCGCCCCCGGATCTGCAGGCCTTGTCGAGCACCCCGTTGATGAAGGCCGCGGCCTCGTCGTCGAGGAATTCGCGCGACAGCTCGATGGCCTCGTCGATCGCCACGGGAACCGGGGTTCCGGCGTATCTCACCTCGGCCAGACCCTGCTCGAGTATCAGCCTGGCCAGCAGGTGGAGCCGCGAGAGGCTCCAGTTCCTGAGAGCCCCCTCGAGCACGGCGTCCAGACCTGCCCTGTCCCTGTCGATCCCCGCCGCGAGTTCTCTGATCCAGAGCCTCTCGGGCGGATCGAACCTCATCGAGAGGCCCAGCCTGTCCAGGTTCTCGGCGAGGCCGTCGCCGTTCATGTCGGAGGCGTACCTCGCCTGCAGAAGGAACTTGCGCGCCCTGTTGCGCACACCCAAGCTACTTCTCCCCCTCCGGGGCTTCCTCTTCCTCGCAGGCTTCGCCGTCGAGGTAGCGGTAGAGCCCGGCCATCTCGAGGGCGGTCATGGCGGCGTCGAAACCGCGGTTCCCCGACTTCGCCCCGGCCCTGTCCACAGCCTGCTCGACCGAGTCCGCCGTGATGATCCCGTAGATGACGGGGATGTCCGATTCGGCGGCCAGGGCGGCTATGCCCTTGGCGCTCTCGGCGGCAACGTACTCGAAGTGGGGTGTGTCGCCGCGGATCACGGCGCCCAGGCAGACGACCGCGTCGAATCCGCCGGCCAGAACCACGCGCGAGGCCACGGCTGGAATCTCCCAGGCTCCGGGGGTCTTGAAGATGTCGATGTCGTCCGGATTGACCCCGTGGCGCTCCAGGCAGTCCAGGGCGCCCTCCACGAGCCTCTCGGTGATGAAGCCGTTGAACCTGCTCACTACGAGGGCCACCCTGAGCCCCCCGCCCTCGAGGCTGCCCTCATGTATCCAGGCCATTCCCCACTCCTTCCAGCATGTGACCGAGCTTCTCCTTCTTCGTTCTCAGATACTTCTCGTTCTCGCTGACGGGTTCGACCTCGAGCCTCACCCGCTCCACGACCTCCAGGCCGTAGCCGCTCAGGCCGATGATCTTGCGAGGATTGTTCGTCAGGAGCCTGATGGTCGAGAGCCCCAGATCGGCCAGGATCTGCGCCCCGATCCCGTAGTCCCTCAGGTCGGCCTCGAAGCCGAGCCTCTCGTTCGCCTCGACGGTGTCGAGCCCGTGATCCTGGAGGTTGTACGCGTGGATCTTGTTCACGATGCCTATCCCCCTGCCCTCCTGGGACATGTAGAGGAGCACGCCGGCGCCCTCCTCCTCGATCCTGCGCATCGCGAGGTGGAGCTGGGAGCCGCAGTCGCACCTCCTCGAACCGAATACGTCCCCCGTGAGGCACTGGGAGTGCACCCTCACCAGCACGCCGCCTCGCCCGGCGACATCCCCCTTCACCAGGGCCACGTGGAGCTCCCTGTCCACGAGGCTCTCGTAGATGGACAGCCTGAACGAGCCCCACTCGGTCGGGAGATCTGACTCGGCCACCCTCCGGACGAGCTTCTCGGTCCTCCTCCTGTACTTCACCAGCTCCTCGACTGTGGTGAGGAGCAGGCCATGCCTCCGTGCGAACTCCCTCAACTGGGGGAGCCTCGCCATGGTTCCGTCGTCGTTCATCACCTCGCAAAGCACGCCCGCGGGTCTGAGGCCGGAGAGCCTCGCGAGGTCTACAGCGGCCTCGGTGTGCCCGGTGCGCCTGAGGACGCCGCCCTCGCGGGCGCAGAGCGGGAAGATGTGGCCCGGCCGGGCGAGGTCCTCCGGCCTGGAGCCGTCACCGATGGCCACCTCGATGGTCTTCGCCCTGTCGGCGGCGGAGATGCCGGTGCTCACGCCCCGGGCCGCGTCTATGCTCACCATGAACGCCGTGCTGTGGAGGGCGGTGTTGCGCGTCACCATCTCCCCTATCTCGAGCCTGTCGAGGCTCTCGCGGGTCATGGCGAGACAGATCAGCCCCCTGGCCTCCCTGGCCATGAAGTTGATCGCGTGCGCCGAGCACTTCTCCGCAGCCACGACTATGTCTCCCTCGTTCTCGCGGTTCTCGTCGTCCACGACGATTATCATCTCGCCGCGGCCTATCGCTTCGAGAGCCTCCTCAGCCCTGGCTGTGCCGTTCAAGGTACTCCCTCAGGAGCGAATCGCGCTCCGCTGTTCCGGACGCACCGCGCCGCCCCCCGGATCCCTGCCGGGATCCCGCGAGGCCGGCCTGGACATACTTGCCGATGATGTCGAATTCGAGGTTCACACGGGTGCCCCCGCGCCAGGCGGAGGCGCCGGTCGATGCGACGGTGAGCGGGATCAGCGCCACTCCGAACCGTCCGGCCTCCGAGGAGGCCACGGTCAGGCTTATGCCGTCCACGGCCACGGATCCCTTCTCGACGATCAGCCCATCGAACGCGCCGGGGAAGGAAACGGTCGCCTCCATGCCCGCGCCTGACCGCCTCACGGCCTCCACGACGCCCGTGCAGTCGACGTGCCCGGTGACGAAATGGCCGTGCAGCCTTCCGGAGAGGGGCAGCGGAAGCTCCAGGTTGACCAGGTCCCCCGGGCGGTAGGAGGCCGCCTTCGTCCGCGACAGGGTCTCCTCCGAGAGGTCGAACATGCAGTCCCCGCCCGCGGAATCCCTGACCGTCAGGCAGGATCCGTCGACACAGACGCTCCAGCCCCGCTCCACCTCGAACCCGGGCGCGCGCAGGCGCAGCACTGCTCCTGCCTCGGCCACGGAAGCGGTCCTATCTATCAGACCCGTGAACAATGCGGCCCTCCGTCAGCACGTCGCAGCCCAGCAGCTCGATGTGCGGATCCTCCACCCGGAATGCCTCCGTGATCGATCCGGCCCCTACGTCCCCCAGCGCCGGCACCCCGGTGGCTCCGAGCAGTACCGGAGCAGTGAGGAAGCTCAGCCTGTCCGCCAGGCCGGCGGAAACCAGGGAGGCCGCCAGCGCCGCCCCGCCTTCGCACAGGATCTCACCGATCCCGAGTGCCGCGCAGCCTTCCAGCAGCGCCGCCAGGTCGAGGCCCCCCGGACCCTCCGGCAGGAGGAGCAGCTCGGCTCCGCCCGGGATCCGGCCCGGCACCGCGCCCTCCCGGACAGCCAGGATCGTCCTGGCTCTCCCGTCGAAGACCTTCGCATCCGCCGGGAGGGGTCTCCTCCCGGACACAACGATCCTCCTGAAGCCCGGACCCGGAGGCGAGGGCGGCAGGAGGGAGGGGTTGTCGGCCAGGACCGTTCCGGCCCCCACCATCACTGCATCGGCCTCTGCCCTCATCGCGCCCGCCCTCTCCCGGGCGGGTCCGGACGTGATCCATCTGCTCGACCCGTCACGGGCAGCGATCCTGCCGTCGAGGGAGGCGGCGAGCTTGAGCCTCAGGAAGCTCCTGCCGGTTCTCTTGTAGTGCAGGTACGCCCTGTTCAGCTCGGCCGCCTCCGCGGCCGAGGCGCCCACGAGCACCTCGATCCCCACGGCCCTGAGGGCCTCGAATCCCCGGCCGTCGACCCTCGCATCGGGATCGGACATGGCGGCGACCACCCTGGCTATGCCCGCCGAGATGATCCTCTCGACGCAGGGCCCCGTGCGGCCGTGGTGGCAGCAGGGCTCGAGGGTGACCACGAGGGTCGCGCCGCGGGCGAGTTCGCCGGCTTCGTCGAGAGCCACAGCCTCGGCATGGGGGCCTCCGCAGCAGCCGTGCCATCCCCTCCCGACCGCCTTCCCGTCCCTGACGACGACAGCTCCGACCATCGGGTTGGGGAAGGTCGCGCCCCTTCCGTTCCGGGCCAGCCCCAGCGCCTCGGCCATGGCCTTCTCCAGCAAAGGGCCGGGCCGGGGGCAGTCCGGGTGCAACTCACTGCTCCGGTGCGATTTCAGACACGCTGAGCCTGCCCATCACCGCCGTGATCACGTACTGGGACTCGAGGCTGCCCTCGGCCAGGATGATGTGGGTGGCGTCCGCGACCGGCTGCCCGAACGTGGGATCCATGGCGACCCACGATCCCACCCAGACCAGCGGCCAGGCGTGATATCCGAAGGACCCGTCGAGGTACACGATGCCGGCGCAGGTCCTGGCAGGCAGGCCGGCTGCCCGGGCGAGGGCCACGAAGAGCACGGTGTGCTCGTTGCAGTCGCCCCTGCGGCTCTGGAGGACCTCGACCGACGACGGAAGAGAGACGGTAGGGCTGTTCTCCACGAAGACGTCGACGAAGCTGCAGATGGCCATCGCCGCCTGCCACGAATCGCGGGCGCCGGCGGTCAGGCTGTCGGCGACCCTGACGAGCGAGGAATCGCCGGTCTGGATCATCGGCTCCGCGCAGAGCCACTGCTCGAACCCGGCCGGGACCGCGGCGGGGAAGTCGGCGATCGAATCGGGGGTGGTCGTCGTCACGGTGACGGTGGCACCCTCCGCCGTCTGCACCGGGGGATAGTCCAGGACGAACTGCGT
This sequence comes from Candidatus Fermentibacterota bacterium, assembly GCA_022703195.1. GTDB lineage: Bacteria > Fermentibacterota > Fermentibacteria > Fermentibacterales > Fermentibacteraceae > Fermentibacter. The sequence goes on from JAKLEF010000080.1 coordinate 6,759, forward strand.
CCAGTCGATGTCGCCCTCGAGGGAGAACGTCCTCGAACCGGTGCGCCTCGGGTCGCTCACCGGGGTCGAAGTCACGGCGAAAACCTCGTAGAGGTCGCGGGTGCTGGACACGTCGCCGCCCTGTCCCGGCGGGACCCTGGTGAGCTCCATGCCCAGACCCTCGTCGAGCTCCCTAACGATCTGTCCGTCGTGGACCCAGACCTTCGTGACCGTGCCCATGTAGCTTATCTCGAGCACGGAGGCATGAACGGTGTCGCCCAGGAGGACCACGTCCTCCGTGGCGACGCATGTTATCCCGGCTTCGCTCACGGAGCCCGTGGCGGGGTCGAACGAGGGGAAGCTCGCGGAGTCGCCCTCGCGCCAGGTCATCCCTGCGGCTGCCAGGTCGGTCACGGCCGGGATGTAGTCTCCCTCGAAGGAGGCGGTCATCTCCGTCTCGCGTCCGGCGGAGGTGACGGTGGTCATCAGGACGCCGTCGCCCCGCTCGGTGTGGGACTCCAGGTAGGCCGAACCGTCCGACAGGCTGAAGTCCAGGCTCGAGAGGTCCAGCGTCGAGTCGGCCCGCGCCTCGAGGGTCATCACGACGTGCCTCGTGCTGCCCATGAGGTTGAGGTCCCAGACAGTCTCTTCGCGGAGCAGCAGGGAGTCTCCGGCGGTCTCCTCGAGGTCGATCTGGAAGTAGCCTATCTCCTCGCCCTGCAGGGACACGGCGAACCTCTGGACGCCGGCTCCGCCGCCCGAAGGCAGCGGGGCTCCGCAGGAGGAAGCCAGCAGGATCGCAGCGAGAGGAGCCGGCGCGTACCGGGTCATCGGAAACCTCCCGAAATGAACGTTTCTATCGCGTTGGCTATCCTTGGGCCCGCCGCCCCGTCCCAGAACGGGATCTCCGGCGGGGAGGGCGGCCTTCTGGAGATCTGCAGCCTGACGGCATCCGGGATGCCGCCGGGATCGGGGCAGAGGACGTTGGTGCCGAGCTCGACGGTGATCGGCCTCTCGGTGTTGGGCCTCACCGTGACGCAGGGCACGCCGAGCACGGACGTCTCCTCCTGGACTCCGCCCGAGTCGGTGATGACGGCGCTGGCCGAACTCTCGAGCGAAGTGAACTCCAGATAGCCCATGGGCTGCGTCAGCTCGACGTTGTCCGGGATGGCGAGCCCCCACTGCTCGAGATTCCTGCCGGTGCGGGGATGCACGGGGAACAGGAACCGGAGCGGCGACAGCGATCCGAGCGCGTCGAGTATGGCGGGGAGGCGTTCCGGGGAGTCGACGTTGGAAGGCCTGTGGAGAGTCACGAGGCCGTACCCGCCATCGGGCGGGCGATGCCTCAGCCTCGCCAGCGGGAGAAGCCTGAACAGGGTGTCTATCATGGGATTGCCGGTCATCACGACACCGGCGGCCGGGCGGCCTTCGGATGCGAGATTCCTCCGGGCCTCGGGGCTGGTTATGAGCATCAGGTCGGAGAGCTGGTCGGTCAGGAGCCTGTTGATCTCCTCCGGCATGGTCCTGTCGCCGCTCCGGAGGCCGGACTCGACGTGGCAGACGGGGATGCCGTACCTCAC
>JAKLEF010000081.1 GCA_022703195.1 Candidatus Fermentibacterota bacterium
GAGATGCTCCGCCATTTCCTGGACCACAGGCACGAGGTGATCCTCAGGCGCTGCCAGTTCGAGAAGGCCAGGGCCGAGGAGCGTGCGCACATCCTGGAGGGACTCAGGCGGGCCCTGGACGTCATAGACCAGATCATCTCGATCATCCGGTCGTCCTCGAACCAGGAAGAAGCCAGGGCGGCGCTGGTCTCGGGGTTCGAGTTCTCGGAGAAGCAGGCCCAGGCCATCCTCGACATGAGGCTCCACAGGCTCACCTCCCTCGAGAGGGCCGAGCTGGACGAGGAGTACGAGGGGCTCATGAAGGAGATCGCCGGGCTCTCGAAGATCATCGACGACCGCGCAGAGCTGAGCGCGGTGGTCCTGTCGGAGCTGGAGGCGGCCGCTGCGGCCTATGGCGAGCCCAGGCGCACCGAGATAGTCTCCGTCGAGTCCTCGGACATGGAGATGGAGGACCTGATCCCCGACGACTCGATGGTCATAATGATGTCGCGGGCGGGGTACATAAAGAGGCTCCCGCTGGACACCTGGAAGAGCCAGCGCAGGGGCGGCAAGGGTCTGAGCGGGGCATCCACCCGCGAAGAGGACAGTCTGGAGCAGATATTCATAGCCACGAGCCACTCCAGCATCCTCTTCTTCACGGCTCTGGGCTTCTGCCACTGGCTGAAGGTCTACAGGATCCCTGAAGAGGGCAGGCACAGCAAGGGCAAGGCGGTGGTCAACCTGCTGGACCTCCAGGAGGGCGACAGGCCCGTGGCGACTCTCTGCGTCAGGGACTTCGCGCAGGGCGGCAACCTGGTTCTGGCCACCACGGACGGCACGCTCAAGAAGACCGCGCTGTCCGAGTACAGCCGCCCCAGGAGGAAGGGTATCAGGGCCATCAGGCTCTCGGAGGGATCCTCCCTCCTCAGCGCCGTGCTGACTCCCGGCGACGCCGAACTCCTGCTGGCCACCAGGCTAGGCCGGGCCAACAGGTTCTCGGAATCCGAGATCCGCATGACGGGCCGCTTCACGAGCGGAGTCAGGGGCATCAGGCTGCAGAAGGGCGACGAGCTGGTTTCCATGGTCGTTCTGCAGGGCGAGGGCGATCTGCTCACAGTGACGGCTAACGGGTTCGGCAAGCGCACCCCGGTAGGGGAGTATCCGATGCATCACCGGGGGGGCGGCGGGGTGAGGAACATCAGGGGTCTGGACAGGAACGGACCCGTGGTCGCCGTTCGCCAGGTGAACGGTTCCGACGATTTGATACTTGTTTCATCCCATGCTATGGTGATAAGGTTGTCTGTCGCGGATGTCAGGCTCTGCGGGCGCAGCACCCAGGGGGTGCGCCTGATGGGCCTTCCCTCCGGCGACAGGATTGTCGACGCCGCCACAGTAGAACCCGACTCTGACGAGGTTCTCGAGGGGCACGATGCCGGGGACGGAACAGGCGCGGAATCCGACAGCGGCAGTACTAGCTAAGAAGCTGAAACTGTGGCACGTGGCCAACGAGCCCCGTCCCTCGCCGATACCGGAGGTGAGGACGGAGGCGGCCCTGCCGGTCGACCTCCTGGATTCCAGCCACGCCGATCCGTCCATCGTGATGGAGCTGTCGGCCCTCCGCGTCTTCGACCTGAAGGGCTGGGAGCCCGTCTGCTCCGACGTGGCGCTCATCGTCTCGAAGCTCAGCCCCGCATCCCGGGAGAGGCTCGTGGAGAGCCTCTCCCTGATATCATCCCCGCCTCCCGTCGAACCGAAGCTCGTCCGGAAGTGGCTCAGCGCCGTCAACAGCCTGCTGCCATCGTCCTATCCGACCGCGATCATGGAGTTCTTCCAGCTCGCATGGATGTGGGAGCAGCTCAGGACCGTGACCGGGCTCGATCTCGAGAGGGTGATGGCGCTCTTCTTCCGCGCCCTGAGAGGGGTGGGGGAGGGTCCGAGATCCGCGCCGATGATACACTTCCTCCTGCAGCTCGCCGGGAGATGGCCCGAGAGGTTCTGCTTCTGGCTGGACAGGACCGCCACCGGGGGACCCGACGTGATCCAGGCGCTGAAGCTCGCGGAGAGCATGACGCGCGATGCGGCACCCCACGCCCGTGAGACCCTGCTCGACTTCGGCGCGGAGATGGGCTGGAGGTTCCTCGACGACGAGTCCCTTCCTCTCTGGCGCGCTGTCGGGCGTCTCGGCGAACTGCTCCTCCGGAGGATCCGGGGCATCGCCATCCCGGTCCAGTCCATGCAGCTCCTTGCAGGGGTGCTCGGGCAGATAGAGAAGAGCGGGGCGATGGAGTCGGTCCTCTCCGAGGCCAGGGTGCGGGTGGCCTCGTCCATGTTCGGCGAGCAGGATCCGGACATCGTCGAAGAGGCTCTGGCCATGCAGCCCGAGGTGCACGGCGCCCTGCAGGCCACGGGGGAGATCGAGCTCATCGTGCAGGTCACGGCCCTGAGGGGGTCGTTCGCGAACCCGAGGCTCGTCGGTGAAGCGCTGGTGAAGCTCGCGGTGCTGGCCGGCGGCGGGCGGCTCGACACCTCTGTCCTCCTGATGCTGATCGAGAAGTTCGAGGGTCAGGTCAAGGAGGCCCAGGTACTGGATGCGGTCGATGTCCTGTCGGGGATCTCCGGCAGCGTGCCGATCCATCCAGTGGACACCTGGTTCAGGCTGATAAGGCTCGTGGGCGCCGGCGGCGAGGACAGGGACTCCTCGCGGGCACACAGGAACGCGATGGCGAGGGTCCTCGAGGCGCTCGTGATGCAGCCCGATCCCGGGCCCAGCCTGGATGTCATCGAGGAGATACTGACCATCCCCAACCTCTCCTCCCCGGAGGTGTTCCAGGCCGCAGCCCTGCTGCTGCGCACGAACATCCCCGCCGACAAGGCCGTGATCCTGAGGAAGACCGGCCAGTGCGCGAGGCTCCTTTCCCTCCTCTCCCCGGTCGACAGGGACAGGCTCCTTTCCAGCATTCCCCCGCAGTGGCTCACGGCTCTCGCAGCGGAGGAGACGGACTCCTTCCGGTCGGTGTGCGACGCTCTCGTGAAGCTGGATTCCCAGGGCCGCATGCCGAGGTTCCTCGACAGGATCGTCAGCCCGCTCCTCGAGGAGATATCGGCCAGGGGCGACGTGTTCGAGGAGTACCTGGCCGCGGCCGTCGTGGAGTACAACAGGATGCCCGCCCAGGGCAGGGTTCGCGACACCGAGCACGAACTCCTGAAGAGGCTGTTCAGGACGGGCGACGGAGCCAAGACCATAGACAACCTGATATCAGACCTGCTGAAGGTGCCCGGGCTGGAGGGCGAACGGGCATCCAGCCTGATCGAGACCGTCAGGACGCTCTGCTCGGCGTTCGGAAGGCAGGCGGCCTGGCAGGACCCGTCCGATGCGACCCTGGCGCAGTTCCTCGAGAAGGGTCTCCCCAGGATCATCTCGGCGCTCGTCGACTGCCCCGAGGCGCTGGACACCATAACGCCGTCACGGATGATGGACCTGGTCGGCAGGCTGATGCCGTCCAACTCCGTGACCGACGCCGATCCCCAGATCGCGAGGTGGCAGACCAGGACCGGGGCCTCGTTCTTCGGCATGGTCCTGCCCACGGCGATCGAGATCCTTCCCGACGAGCCCGGGACGCTCGCGCTCTTCGTCGAATCCATATCCGACCAGGCGATGCGCTCGGTACAGGGGCTGCCTGCCGGAGCCGGGTACCTGAACGAGGTGGCGGGGCGTCTCGAGCACCTCCTCATCGAATCCTACGCCGCCAAGATCAGGATACTCGGCGGGAGGAGGGGCGAGGCGGCCCCCGAGATACCCGAGAACTGGGCCGCCGACGTCTATTCGGGATGGAGCTCGGTCAGGGCCTCCGAGGCTGCGCTTATGAAGGAGGCCACGCAGGTCTCCAGGATCCTCACGGGCGACAGGAAGATCCAGAGGGTCTTCGTCCACCAGGCCCGCAAGCTCTGGGAGGGCCTATCCCGAGCTGGCCTGCTCGCCCGGCCCTCGATGCTCAGGAACCCGCGCGAGGGCATCGCTCTCGTCTCCGAACTCGCCCACGGCGAGCTGCTCGAGCTCTTCCGCCTCCACGAGCAGGGCGAGGGACTGGTGACTCCCCAGACCATCGAAAGGGCCGAGAGGGTCTTCTCCCGCAGGACCTCCGACCATTCCGGCGAGAGTGCCAGCCGCACATGGCGCATGGAGGTGTTCACCCCGCTCGGCAACTGCCTCATCGACCTGCTCCTCCTCGACGGTGCGAGGACACCGGAGCTCGATACGCTCACCGACGGGTTCCTCGAGGTGGCGGAGTTCCTGGGCAACGAGACGGGGGGCGACGAACTCCTCCTCGCCTTCCAGAGATGCCTGTCGTCCGGCTCCTACGGTGTGGGCGAGTCCGGAGTCGCGCAGGCCCTCAAGGCCGCCGAGAAGCAGCTCTTCCGCCCCCTGTGGCGCCGCAGGGCGATGAGCAGGATCGAACTCGTCATCGCAGGCATGGGCAACAGGGAGAAGCTCGTGGACCGCCTGCTGGACAGGGTTGCGAGGGAGCCGGGAGTCGTCTCCCAGGTGAAGTTCCTCCGGAGGTTCGGCCCGCTGTTCCTAACCATCGAGGAGGTGATCCTCGAGTTCGAGGACAAGCGGCAGGAGCTCGGCGTCAGGGACTGCCTGAACGGCGTCTGGCTGCTGGCGGGGAGCGGCAGGGAGCCCGCCGGCGTGGCCGAGGCCGCGAGGGAGGCCTTCGAGGCCGCCTCCGAGGTGTTCAGGAGCATACGCCGCAGGAAGGGCGAGATCACCGCCGTCGAGGCCGAGGAGATAAGTGCGGAGATGCGCCGGCGCTACAGGGACAACGCCGACGTGGTCGCGACATTGCTCAGATGGACGCTCGATCCCGCGCGCGAGGAGCTGCTGGGCGTGCTGGAGGGGCATCCCGTCCTTCTCGAGACGATAAGCCGGGATACGGAACTCATCCACCTCATGGACGGGCTCTTCAGCGAGCCCGGCTTCCTGAACGGCGTCTCCGCTCTCGCCGATGATCCCGAGGAGCTCAAGGACCATCTCCTGAAGATGGCCGAAGGCAGGAGAGGCGCCCTGGAGGACGACGACTGACATGAGAGTGGCGATAGTCTCCACGGGAGGCACCATCGACATGGTCCCGGGGCCTTCCGGCTTCCGCATCGACGAGTCCGACCCGGCTCCGGGCCGCCCCCCGGAGGGAGCCGTTCCGTCCGGATACGAGACCGAGCAGTTCAGGCTCTTCGCCCTGCCGAGCCCTCACATGACGCCTTCCCGCATGGCTGAACTGTGCAGATTCCTCGGCGGGCTGGCGGCCTCCGGCAGGTTCGACGGGATAGTCGTGACGCATGGCACCGACACCCTGGAGGAGAGCGCATTCCTCGCGGACGTCAGCCTGGGATGCTCGTGCCCGGTGGTATTCACGGCCGCCATGAGGAGTTCCTCGGAGCTCGGCGTGGACGGCCCGAGGAACCTCAGGGGAGCAATCCTGACCGCCACATGTCCGGAGTTTCGTAATTTCGGAGTTGCGGTCGTACTGAACGACGAGATACACGCGGCAGGAAGGGTGACGAAGACCTACACCAGCAACGTGAGCAGCTTCGCTTCTCCCGGTTACGGCCCCCTGGGCTTCGTGGACGAGGACAGGGTCTTCCTCGTGAACCGGCCGTGCTGGAGGCTGGAACTGCCTCCCGGCGAGCTGTCCCTCGACGAGAGGGTCGGTCTCGTGCGCACGGCCGCCGGGCTCGGCGCGCGCGAACTGCGCTTCTGCCGGGAGTCCGGCGACAGGGCGGTGGTGCTCGAGGCCTTCGGCAGGGGCAACGTGCCCCCAGACGTGGCCGACGAGGTCGGAGAATCCGTCCGTCACGGCATGCTCGTCGCCGTAGTGAGCAGATGCTATGTGGGCCGCGTTCTCGGGGTCTACGGCTATCCCGGCGGAGGTTCCGACCTCGCATCCCGGGGGGCGATGCTGGCTGGAGACATGCACGGGCACAAGCTGAGGCTCTTCCTGATGGCCGCCCTGGGCGCCGGGCTCGACAGGGAGGCCGTTTCGGCGCTCCTGGAGCGGCTGTGACCGCACGCGCGGGAATGGAGGATCGATGTCGGGCGGAGGGCTGACCATCTCCCTGATCCCCCACAGCGGGAAGCCGCCCAGGCAGATGGAGTTCTCCGGCACCCGCCTTCTGCTTCTGCGCGTCGGCGCGGGTTTGACTATATTGATCGTCCTGGGTGCAATCCTGATCATCGTGCTCGGGGTGGCCGGGTCGATCGGGAGCAGGCCCCTGGCCGACAGGATCGAGGCGCTCGAGGATTCGCTCGAGGAGGCCCGCGGCATGGAGGCGAGACTCGACTCGATCGAGGCCGAGCTGGGCGAGATCAGGCTCGTACGTGAGAGGCTCGAGAACATTTCCGAGCTGGCCGGCCCCTGAGGGGCGGGCCTGGGAGGCTGGCAATGGGCCGTGACGATTCATCACGCGCGTCCTCGATGAACTCCATCGTCGGATCGGGAAGCGTCTTCAACGGGACTCTCAGGATGGACGGCGGCCTGCGCGTGGACGGGACGGTCGAAGGCCAGATCGACGTCTCCGGGACCCTCACGGTAGGCCACGACGGGTTGATACGGGGCGACGTGAGCGCGACCCAGGCTATTATCGGCGGGACCATAATCGGCACGGTTCGTGCAGACCGGCAGCTCGAGCTCCAGCATGGTTCCAGGGTCGAGGGCGACATATTCACCAGGTCCCTGATAATCGAGGACGGCGTCTTTTTCGAGGGCAACTGCCGCATGCGCCCCGAGGGGGAGCACGAATCCTGACATCCGTCCCGTGTGGAAAATGTGGAAAAGCCCCCCGAGTTGTGCAGAACCAGACAAAGCGTTTGATGTCTTGCATTTGTGCCTGCCATCTAAAGGGATTTGGAAGGTGGTTTCCACAAGTCGATGATGCAGAGTGTCGACTTCATCGAAAGGCGGAACCGGTTTGACTGGCTCCCTCGACATCCTTAGACAGGCCGAGAACGAAGCCCGGCAGATTCTCGAGGACGCAAGGCGCAAGGCGGCATCGGTGAGGGCGGGCATCAAGGACGAGACGGCCTCCCTGCGCGAGGAACTGGTGCGCCGGGTGGCATCCGAGGCCGGGAAGAGGAATTCGGCCGTGCAGGGCGCGGTGGCCGGCGAGAGGGACAGGCTGATGAAGGAGGCGGAGAGTGCCGTGGAGGCGCTCCGCATGCGGGAGGACGAGATCTCCGGAAGGGCCTACGAGATCCTGTCCGGCCGTCTGACGGGGCGGGAGTAGCGGCTTGGCCATCGACAGCGTCTCAAAGGTGCAGGCGGTCTGTCATTCCTCAGCGCGTGACGGTATGGTCGCCGTCCTCGAATCGAGCGGCTCCTTCCATCCGGTCTGCCGCGAGGAAGGACACGACTGGCTCCTTCCAGCCGGCACGGACACCACCATGCTCGCGGGGCAGATCGACGAACTCGAAGCTGTGATCGGCTTCCTCAGGGAGTTCGTGCCGAAGCCCGGTTTCTCCGAGCGGATGGGGGCCGTACCGAGGAGAGTCCCGGCCGAGAGGCTCTCCGCCCTCCTCGAAGACGACGAACTGCTCTGGAGGGCGCGGCGCGCCTGGCGCATCGCGATGCTGATCTCCGAGCGCAGCGGCGACCTGCGGGAGACCGTCGAGGAGATCTCCTTCCTCGAAGGCTGGTCCGGCCTTCCCTGCGCTTTCGACGAACTCGGCAGGCACGGCTCGTTCACCGCCCAGGCAGGCTCCTGCCCGGCCGAGAACGCGCCCGCACTTGTCGAGCTCGGACGCTCCGAACCGCTTCTATCCGTCGAGCCTGCCGGGCAGTCGACCCGCAGGGAACCGGCAAGGCTCCTCGTCGTAACTCACGACGGCGCTCCCGAGGAGGTCCGTCAGGAGATCGTCCGGCTGGGGTTCTCGGCCGTCGACTTCGCTGCGCGCCGCGGCAGCGTTCGCAAGCTCCTGGAAGCCTCCGAACTCCGCAGGAAGGCCCTCGAGAAGCGCATCGAAACCTTCAGGGCCGAGGCGGCCGGACTGGCCGCGGATCTCCCGGCTCTCGAAGAGCTGCGCGATGCCGCAGGCATGCTCCTCGAGCGGCTTTCGGCCGCCGGATCGGGCCTCCGGGGCGACAGGCTGTTCCTGATTCGCGGCTGGGTGCGGAACCGCGATCTCGGAGCGCTCGAGAAGTCTGTCTCCGGGCTCGGCGATGCCTTCCTCGAGCGGATCGAGCCGGAGGAGGGCGAGGTCCCTCCTTCCGCCGCGACTGAACCGGGCCTGATCGACCCCTACATGATGCTCACCGAGATGTTCGG